>JACPQP010000201.1 GCA_016190465.1 Chloroflexota bacterium | reverse complement strand
GGGGGTGAGGTCCGGCCAGGGGTAGAGGGGGAACGGGCCCGTCCGCGCCGCCTGCGGCTATGCTAGCACATCACCTCTCGTGCGACAAGAAAAGTGGATACCCCCTCTTCCCCTGGCCGCCGTTCCTGAGCCGGGGCCCCGTCAGGGGGGACGGGGAGCCCGCTCCCCCTCTCCGCGTCGGTGTGGGGGTCTGGGGGTGAGGTCCGGCCAGGGGTACAAGGGGAAACACCTACCGCCTCCCGTCTCTCGTCGGGAGCCCGAGTGCGAGGATGGCGGCGATCAGCGCACCGGCGGCCAGGACAGCATCGGCAGTGGCAAACCCGGCGAGGTCGATCAGCCGGCCGGCGAGGAGCGGCGCGAACGATCCGATGGCGGTGCCCAGCCCCCAGACCACCCCCACTGCCGTCCCCGTCCGCTCGCCCGCTGCGATCTCGGACGCATAGACCATCATCACCGGCGGCATCAGGCTGGACGAGAAGCCGATCAGCAGCGAGCAGAGCACCATTGCCGGAACGCTGTGGAGGACGTACGCGGCAAACAGGAAGAGCATCAGGAAGCCGGCCACGCCGATCAGCGAGGCGACGACGATGTTCCGCCGCCCCAGCCGATCGGAGAAGGTGCCGCCGATCGGCTGCGCGATCAGCGCCGCCGTGGACATAACGGCAGTCAGCAGACCAGCGACAAACAGGTTCTGGCCGAGGGAGTGGTAGAACGACGGAAGCCAGGTGAGATAGCCACTGGTGACGCCGAGCGCAAGACCGTTGACGACCATCAGCAGCAACAGCGGCCGGGTGATCCCGGCGAACAGGCCACGCCCGCCCTGCACGGCCGGCTCCTGGAGGCCGATCGCCACCATCGCCACGGCGACCAGGCCCGGTATGGCGAGCAGGGTCGCCGCGCGCTGCCAGCCAAGCTGTTGGGCCAGATAACCGATGACCAGCGGGGCCAGGAGAAAGCCGAGTCCATTGCCGATGCCGTGAATCCCTTGCGCCCAGCCTCGGCGCTCTTGGAAGAAATGGGCGAGCATCGTCGCGCTCTGTGGGTGGTACGTGCTGGCGCTGAGACCAAACAGCCCTGCCGCGATGAGCAACGTCGCATAGCTGCTCGTCGCGCCGATCCAGACCATCGCGAGCGCGAACCCGAGGAACCCCAGGATCATCAGCCGCCGACGCCAGCGCCGGCGGTCGGCGACGTAGCCCAGTGTCGGCTGGAGCACTGCCGATACCAGGGTTGCCACAAACGGCACGACACCCGCCTGGGTGTACGACAGGCTAAAGGCGGCGATCAGCGCTGGCAAGAGCGGCGGCATCGCCAGCCCATAGAAGTCGTTGACGGTGTGGCAGGCAGTCAGCAAGCTGAGCGTGCGCCGGGCGCTCCACCTGGGGGCGCGGGCGACTTCCCCAGGAAGCCCGCCGGGGGCGCCAGGATGGCCGCGCTCCCGGGCCGCGTGCGCTCTCCCCTCCGTGGCCAGGGTCGATACCTCCACGCGTTACTACGGTTCGGGAGTGTTGAGCCTCCGGTTACGGCTGTTTCTGGATTGTCTTCAGGTCGGCGAGGATGGCCTCGGCGTGTCCCTCGACGCTGACGTTCGGGTACACCTTGCGCACGATGCCATCGCGATCGACGAGGAAAGTCGTCCGCAGGATGCCCGTAACGGTCTTCCCGTAGCGCACCCGCTGACCCCAGGCGCCGTATTGCTCGATGACGCGGCGATCGACGTCGGCAAGCAGCGGGAACCGCAACTGGAACTTCTCGTCGAAGCGCTGGTGTGACGCCAGGTCGTCGGCGCTCACGCCAAGGATGACGGCGTTCTCTCGGTCGAACTCGGCCTTCAAATCACGGAAGGCGCAGGCTTCCTTCGTTCAACCGGGGGTGTCATCCCTTGGGTAGAAGTAGAGGATGACATATTTCTTGCCGCGGAAATCGTCGAGGCCGATCTCGCCTCCGGTCGACGCGGGTAGGCGAAAATCCGGCGCGGGTCGACCGGCCATGGGTTGCGGAGACTGGCTCACTCTGGCTCCTTCAGGGGTATGATAGGTGAACGCAGGGTCAGGTATCGGCACGAAGGGCGGCGTCGATTGTTTCGAGCAGGCGAATGGGACTGAACGGTTTGGTGAAGTAGGCGTTCGCGCCAGCGTGCTCGCCCCGTTTGCGGTCGACATCCTGGGCCATCGCCGTGAGCATGATGACCATCGTATCGCGGGTCGCCGGGTCACCCTTGACCGCCGCGCAGACCTCGAACCCATCCAGCTTCGGCATATCGACGTCGAGCAGCATCAGCCGCGGGCGCTCGCGGCGCGCGATGTCCAGCGCCTCGGCGCCGTCGGCCGCTTCCAGCAACTCGTACTCCTCGTCGCCGCCCAGCGTGGCCGCAACCAGCCGGCGCAGGATTGTGTCGTCATCAGCGAGAAGGATCTTCGTCTTTCCCATCCCCCGCCACCCCCCGGCGTGCTGGCCGACATCGTGGTCGACCAGTGCCTCGCCGATCTCGCAGTATCGTGTCGATCCTGAACGACAGGCCGCCCGTTCAACTGCCCCCATAATGATACCCGAAAAGACCGCCGAGCGGTGGATCCTCTTCGCGAGCTCGACGCAGAAATGGGCTCACCACGGTCGGTTCAAACGCCTCGATCGCTTCCGGGATAACCCGCGCCTCGATGAGGCGACCCTCTTTATCCGCTGGCTCAAGCTCACCTACGGCTTAAACACTGGTGGATCGAGTCCGGCTAACACAAAGTGGCGCACCGCAAGGCTCTTCAGTCGTCCTGTGGCCTGCCGTTCCGGGGTTGCGCCCGCCGACAATCCGCTCAATCCGCCCCTCGAGTTCGTTGAGAGTCTGTTCTCTCCCCCGCGCGGGCTGCCGCACCCGGGGGGAGCGCAAGCCGCTGACGAGTGATCGCCGATCGCGGCCGGCTGGCACAGCGATGACGCCGCTGGCGGCGCGCGCGGTGTACAATAGTCGTAGCGGCTGATCCGACCGGCGTGGCCGATCGCTCGCCAGGTCGGTGTGTGCTGCCTGCCGAGGTAGTGTACGGACTATCGCGGAAACGCGAACGCGCACGCGCCGAGTGACGCCCGGAGCGGCCTCCCAGGGCAGTGCGCCGACGTTTCCGCAATCCGGCGTACCGTACCCCTGCCTATTCTACGCACCCAGCGTGCCCGCTCGGAGGACAATGATGACCACCCGAATCCGCTTCGGCACTGACGGCTGGCGAGGCATCATCGCCGATGACTACACCTTTGCCAACGTGCGCATCTGCGCGCAGAGCGTCGCGGATCATCTGATCAGCCAGGGAGATGCCGACCGCGGCGCGGTCGTGGGCTATGATCTTCGCTTCGCGTCCGAGGACTTCGCCGCCGCGGCTGCGGAGGTCTTCGCCGGCAACGGGATCCGAACCTACCTCTGCGACCGCTCCCAGCCGACGCCAGTCATCTCGTTCGGCATTCTGGATCGCCGGGCAGGCGGCGGCGTCACGATCACCGCCAGCCACAATCCCCCGATCTGGAATGGCTTCAAGGTCCGGTCTCACTATGGCGGGGCGGCCGCGCCTGCCGTCATCGCCGAGCTGGAGCAGCGCATCGAGGCAATCCAGGCGGCTGGCACGCTCGGTCGACTGCCGTGTGACGAGGCGCTGGCCCAGGGGTCGATGCAGCTCTACGATCCGGCTCCCGCCTACCTCGATCATCTGCGATCCCTGATCGACTTCGAGCCGATCCGTCGCGCCGGCCTCAAGGTGGTCGTCGACGCGATGCACGGGTCCGGTCTGGGCTGGTTTCCGCGAATGATCGGCGGCGGCGCGACGGAAGTTGTCGAAATCCGTGGCCAGCGTGACCCGTACTTCGGCGGCGTCAACCCGGAACCGATCCCGCGAAACCTCCAGAAGCTCCTGGCAACCGTCCAGGCGACTGGCGCCGGCGTCGGGATCGCTACCGACGGGGATGCCGACCGACTCGGCGTCTGCGACGAACACGGCGCCTTCATCGACCAGCTCCGCGTCTACAGCCTGATCGCCCTCTACCTCCTCGAGGTGCGCGGCTGGCGCGGCCCCATCGTCAAGACGCTCTCCACCAGCTCGATGCTCGATCGACTCGGGGAGTTATACCAGGTGCCCGTTCACACGACCGGCGTCGGGTTCAAGTACGTCGCGCCGAAGATGCTCGAGACCAATGCGCTGGTTGGTGGCGAGGAAAGCGGAGGCTACGCCTTCCGCGGCCACCTCCCGGAGCGCGATGGGCTGCTGGCGGGCCTGTTCATCCTGGACCTCGTGATCAAGACGGGTAGGACCCCTTCCCAGCTCGTCGAGTACCTGTTCTCGAAGGTCGGGCCGCACTACTACGACCGGCTCGACCTCCACTTCCCGGCCGAGCAGCGCGCGGCGATCCTGCGCCGGCTGGAGCAGGCGGCCCCGGCCGACTTGAACGGCTCACCGGTGACCCGGATGATCCGCGAGGACGGCTATAAGTACATCGCCGCCGACGGGAGCTGGCTGCTCATCCGTTTCAGCGGAACCGAGCCGATCATGCGGATCTACACCGAGACCAGTCATCCGGGCCGGGTGCGGCGAATCATCGAGATCGGCCGCGAGCTGGCCGGGGTTTGAGCCAGATGGTGAACCTCGACGATCCAACCGTGCATGAATCCCTTGACCGGGACGGCATGTTCGCTCACCTCCAGGCCCTGCCCGGTCAACTACGCGACGCCTGGGCGCTTTCCCAGCAGACAGCATTTCCCCCGGACTATGGCGAGGTCGACGCGGTCGTCGTCGCCGGTATGGGCGGATCGGCGATCGGGGCCGATCTCGTTCGCTCGCTGGTCGTCGATCGACTCGGCGTGCCCCTCGTCGTCTGGCGAAACTACGGCCTGCCCGGCTTCGTCGGGCCGCGCACGCTCGTCGTCGCCTCCAGCCACTCCGGGACGACCGAGGAGACGCTGAGTGCGTTGAAGGAGGCACTGACACGCGGGGCGAAAGTGCTTGGCATCTCGACCGGAGGCGACATCCTGGATCTCGTTCGGATGGGCGGGGGATGTGCCATCAGGTATGGCTACCGCTCGCAGCCGCGCGCGGCGCTGGGGTACCCGTTTGGACTCCTGCTCGGCGCGCTGGTGCAGATCGGCCTCGTGGCTGATCTGTCGGCCGCCGTCGCCGAGGCGGCCGACCTGCTCGACCAGCTCGCCGGCGAATACGCCCCCGCGACAGGCGAGACGCACAATCCGGCCAAGGAGCTCGCTCGAGCGCTGCACGGGCGCATCGTCGTCGCCTACGGCGCCGGACCGTTCGCCGAGGCGGCCCGGCGCTGGAAGGGACAGGTGAACGAGAATGCCAAGGGGTGGGCGTTCTGGGAAGAGCTCCCCGAGCTCAACCACAACGCGGTCGCGGGCTACGCCTTCCCCGCCGAGATTGGCCAGCACCTGGCGGTCGTGCTGCTCCGGGCCTCGTCCGAGCCGGCTCGGCTCCAGGCGCGCCAGCGCGCCACCGCAGCGCTCCTGGCCCAGTGGGGCGTGCCGCTTCACCTGGTCGACGCCCGGGGGGCGAGCACGCTGGCTCAGCTCCTCTCGGTGGTCCTCCTCAGCGACTACACCAGCGCCTACCTCGCGCTGCTGAACCAGGTTGACCCGACGCCGATACCGGCGATCGATTTCCTCAAGGCCGAACTGGCCAGGAGCAGACCATGAGTCCGTTCGCCAGGTGGAAGAGCCTTTTTGAACGCACGAGCGCATCGCTGCGCGCCCATCAACCAAATGTGCCGGTTCGCCTCCGTCAGATCCTGGCGCCGGTGCGCCAGCGGCTCCAGGTCGTGGCCGAGCATCAGCCGGGCTCTCCGGCAAGCGAAGGCGCGAGTCGAGTCGCGCAGGCGGTGTCGCTGGCGCGCGGGACAAAGGGCACGCGAGTCACGGTCGACCTCAGCCCGGACGCGATCCGGCTGCTCGAAATGAGCCAGCAGCGGGTAACGCGGTGGTGGTCGTTCGAGCTGGATGGCGCTTTCGTGCGCGACGGGCTGGTGGTCCAGCCGGCGGCGCTGGCTGGTATCCTCAATCAGAAGTTCCGCCAGCTCCAGCTCCCCCGGCACGGTATTCTGGCCGCCCTGTCGGGCGTCCAGGCACACTCGACGATCGTGGATCTCCCGAGCGCCCGCTATCGCGATGTGGGCCGGTACGTCGAAGAGGAGGTCGAGCGACGCCTCGGCCTGGCGATGGAGGACTGCTACCTGCACTGGGTGTCGCTCGCGCCCGCGCGACGCGAGCGCGATGTCTTCGCCTGCGCAGTGCGCCGCGAGCCAGTCCAGGCGCTGGCCGAGACGTTCACCGAGGCCAATCTCGAGCTCCGGGCGATCGACCTCAAGCCGCTCGCGCTGGCCCGCGCGGTGGGCTGTCGCGACGCGATCATCGCGCACCTGGAAGGGTTCGGTCTCGACATCATCATCGTCCAGGCCGATCTGCCGCTCCTCATCCGGTCGCTGCCGCTCGACCGTGGCGTTCTGGACCGCGAAGCGCTTCAGGACCGGCTGCTGCGCGAGGTGGAGCGGTCGCTGTTGATGTACGCCGACCTGCGCGAGCGGCCACTCGATCCGAGCGTTCCGCTCGTGCTGAGCGGCAGCCTGGCGTCAGGGATCGCGCTCGCCGAGCGGCTCCGGGCAGCCATCCGCCATCCTCTCGGCCGGCCTGAACCGCCGATCGAGTACCCCCCCGAGTTTCCCCTGACCGACTTCCTCGTCAACGTCGGCCTCGCCCTCAAGAGCAGTTGATCGCTTTCTAACGGACCTCTCATTGACTCGCATCCCCCGCCTGGCTTAAGATGCGGGCAAGCCCGCCGAGGCGGGGGTTGTGGGGATGAGCGGCTGGGTGAGCGCCTCGGCGGGATTCCTTTTGCCCCTGTTGGTGCCTGTTGGTGACGGAGGTCGGCAAGATCATCTTCAACCGCGGCCTACGCCATCGCCTGGTGATCTTCACGCTGGCCGCCGTGCTGCTAGCGGCCGGCTTTGGCCCAGCGTCGGCGACCGCCGCGGGGCCCCGGTTCCAGTATTTCTCGGCCACCGGTCACAACGTCGCCCACCCCTTCCTGGAGTTTTTCGAGACACGGGGTGGCATCGACATCTTCGGCTACCCCCGGACCGAGCAGATCTGGGAGGGCGGGCGACTGGTCCAGTACTTCCAGCGCCACCGCCTGGAGTGGCACCCCGAGAACTCACTCCCCTACCGCGTCCAGCTCATGCTCATCGGGGATGTGGTGCTCGGGCCCGGTGATCCACCGGTCACCTCCACTGCCGGCATCGCAGGGCCGCCGCGCCGGTACTTCTCCAAGACCGGACACACGCTGTCGCACGAGTTTGCCGCGTTCTTCGACCGGCACGGTGGGCTCGAGATGTTCGGCTACCCCACCTCCGAGCCATATGTCGAGGATGGGCTCCTCGTTCAACGCTTCCAGCGCGCCAAGCTCGAGCTCCATCCGGAGAATCTGGAGCCCTGGCGGATCCAGCTCGCGCTTTTAGGTGACCACTACATCTATCGGATGGGCATGGTTCCGCTGGAGCTGACCCGCCCGGTCTCACCGCTCTACTCCGACGGCGATCGGTCATCGGTCCGAGCACGACGGGGCGACGCGATCGTTCGCGCCGCGCCATCGGCCAGCGCCAGCCAGATCACCGAGCTGTACTACGACGCGAAGCTTCCAGCGCTCAATCAACGGCATGACGAGGAGGGAAACCTCTGGCTGAGAACGCAGGTGTGGGGCAGCATCGAGGGCTGGATCCGGGCGGCGCAGGTGATCCCCGACACCGGACTGACGATCGCCGCGCTCGGTCGACGCCCCCAGCCAGATCCGGTCCTGTCCCCCACGCTGGTGCGAGCCCAGATCAGCCGTCCGCTCTCGGCCAGCGGGCTGACGCGCGGGGACCCGAACGTGCGACAGCGTCCCAGCCTCGGCGCCCCGATTATCGGGACGCTCGGACCGGGAGATCGCTTCGAGGTGCGGGCCTGGGCTGGCGACGCGGCCGGCGGGATCTGGTATCGGATCGACGCGGGCGGCATCGAGGGCTGGGTGTACGCCGCGCTGACCCAGCTCCAGTTCCCCGACCCGACGACGGTCGCCGAGGAGGGAGAGCCCATCTGGCAATCCGTCTCCGGCAAGGGGATGTGGACCTTCTATGACGTGCTCGTCTACTCGGATCCCATCTATCTGATCGCGGCGGCTCGCGCGACGGGCATCTCTCATCTCTACGTTGAGGCGCCGGCAAACGCGAGCGGCGTCGTCGAGCGGCGCGGCCTCGACGCACTGCTCCCCGCCGCGCACGCCAGCGGACTCAAGGTTGTCGGGTGGGTGATGCCCCGGTTGAGCGACGTGCACGACGACGTGCTCACCGCGGTGGCCGTCGCCGAGTACGTGACGCCGACCGGGCATCGCTTCGACGGCGTCGCCCTTGACGTCGAGTGGAACATCGTTTCGACCGGGGCCGACACGGTTGGCGCGTACGCGCAGACGATCAGAGCGATGGTCGGGAACGGGCGCCTCCTCGTCGGCGTCACCTATCCGCCGACTTCGTCCTACGGGCCGGGCTATCCCTACCGCACGCTGGCCCGCTACGTCAATGCGTTCGCCCCGATGGGCTACTGGCACGATCGGCCGCGCGACTACCGGTACGCGGAGGTGTACGACTACGTGACCGAGAACGTGCGGCTGCTCCGCCAGATCACCGGGAAGCCGCGCCTACCGGTCAGCTTCATCGGCCAGACCTACGACCATTTCGCCCGCAACGGCATCGGCCCGATGAGTCCGACCAGCGAAGAGATCGAGGCCTGCCTGCGGGCCGCTCGCGACACTGGCGCGATTGGTGTAAGCTTCTACCAGTGGCCGACAGCCACACCGGAGGAGTGGGGCGCGATCCGCAACTTCGACTGGTAGAGCGATGAAGCAGGCGAGCAGACGATGCCGGGTGTCCGTCCTCATTCGCTGTTGCTCACGATCACTCTGACCTACCTCGCGCTGGCCACGACGTACAGCCTGGTCACGCCTCTGTTCGAGGCGCCCGACGAGCTGTACCACTACGCCTACGTCAAGCACCTCGCCGAAGGCAGGGGATTGCCGGCGCTCGACCGGGAGATGCGCCAGCACTACATCCGCCAGGAGGTCGGCCAGCCGCCGCTCTACTATGCGCTCGGCGTGCTGCTCACGGTCGGACTGCCGACGGGGGATGAGCTCAGAGCGTTCCGCTTCAACCCGCACGCCGGCGTGGGCACCCCACTTGCCATCGCCGGCAACCGCAATCTCGTCGTCCCGCCCAATCCCCAGCGAACTCCTTACCACCGGCTGGCGCTGGCCGTCCACCTCGTCCGCCTGCTGTCGATTGCGCTCGGCGGTGTGGCAGTGGTCGCCACCTACGGCGTGGCGCTCGCGCTGCGGCCGGGTGATCGGACCTTCGCGGCGCTGGCGGCGGCGTTCACCGCCTTCAACCCGCAGTTTCTGTTCATCGCCGGAGCGGTGAACAACGACAACCTCATCACGGCCCTCGGCGGTCTCGGCCTGCTCCTCGTGTTGCACGGCCTGACTGGCAAACTCGGCTGGCGCTATCCGATTGGTCTCGGCCTCGTCACCGGCCTCGCGACGCTGGGAAAGCTCGGCGGCCTGGCGCTCGCCCCGCTTGCCGTGTGTGGCCTGGCCTGGGTCTCCTGGCGCAACCGGTCTCTCGGCTGGTTCGTTCGTGCCGGTGCGCTCTACGGGGCGATCGCTCTGGCGCTCGTCGGCCCGTGGATGGCTCGGAACGTGGTCATCGGGGGCGAGCCGTTTGGCATCGCCAGCCACCTGACTTTCGGCCACCGCAACGTGAGGATTGACCTGGCGGGGCTGCTGGCCGAGGTCCCCGGGTTCTGGATGTCCTTCTGGGGCGTCTTCGGCGCCTTCAGTCTGCTGCCTCCCCCAGCGTTCTACCACTTCTTCAACGCGGTCTCGGCCCTGGCCGCGCTCGGGCTCACGCGGGGGCTGGTGTCGGCGCTCGGGCGGGGTAAATGGCGCGGCTGGCTCCGAGTGGATCGCACCGGGACGCCGCCCATCGTCCGGTTCGCCGTAATCGTGCTCTGGCTCGCGCTTGTCCTCGCGGCACTCGTTCGCTGGACGCTCATCATCCCTGCGTCGCAGGGCCGTCTGATCTTCCCCGCGATCGCCTCGATCGCCATCCTTCTGGCGCTCGGCCTCTGGCAGCTCCCACTTCCTCGCCCGCTGACGGCAACCGCCGTCGGGGTCGCCATGCTCGCCGTGGCCGCCGCCGTACCGTTCGGTGTCATCCAACCGGCTTACGCCCGACCGCCAGTCCTGCGCGACCCTGGGAGCGTTGCGGTCGCGCGACGGGCCGAGACCGTTCACGGCGACCGGATGAAGTTACTCGGCTACACCGTGGAGCACCTCGATGCGGCGCGCCTCACCGGTCGGTTCTGCTGGCAGGCGCTCGCGCCGATGGACCGGGACTACAGTGTGTTTGTCCAGGTCCACGATACGGCCGGGAAGCCGCTGGGCCAGGTCGACACCTATCCCGGCCTCGGCAGCTACTCCACGAGCCAGCTCTCTCCGGGCGACACCATCTGCGATCGCTATGGGATCGCCTTCAGCGCCAGCGACGGGCGCCAGCGGGGCCTGCTGGTGATGGCTGGCGTCTACGACTTTCCGACCCGGCGGGCGTTGCCCGCGCGCAACCGGGCCGGAGGCAACGCAGGCAACGCGCCCATCGTCGGCTTGCTCGGCGAGCAGTTGCCGGCTGACGAGACGTTTCAGGCGTACTCGGCGCCCCCGTTCTTCGACGAACAGGTCGCCTTGCACGGCTTTCGCCTGGTGGACAGGGTACTCGTGCCCGGTGGACAGGTCCAGGGGACACTCGTCTGGGAAGCGGTGCGGTGGCTGGACCGCGACTACACGGTGTTCGTCCATCTCGTCGGACCACCGGGGCGGGTGGCCCAGTACGACTCGCAGCCCCGCCGCGCGACCTTCCCGACCTCCCAATGGGCGCCGGGAGAACTGGTCGCCGACGACTTCGCCTTCAGCATCCCGGCCAGGCTCTCGCCGGGCCGATACGATCTCGTGGTCGGCCTCTACGAGCTCGGCACCGGGCGACGCCTCCCGGTTGCCGACAGCGACCTGGTCGTGCTGCGCACGTATGAGGTGCCCGGCGCGATGGAGTAGCTCGGCACGCGGCCGAAGAGCCCAAGGCAACGCTCCGGCCCATGGATCGGGCGAAGCACGCCCCTTGGCGGCGGAAGCGGCGGGTCGTCCGTGTGCACCGCCAGCCGCGACCTGCTTCCTCGGCCCACCCGCATCCGTTCCTCGAGAAAACGCTCGTAATGATCCGGCACCGGGCGTGCTCCCCGCTCGCCGGCTTCAGCAACCTGCGATAGCCGTGGATGAAAGCCGCCCTCACCCCTCGCCGCCGTTCCTGATCTGGTCCCACAGGGAGAAGGGTAGGGGTGAGGGCGGCGTTTCGCCGCGTTCATCTGCGGTTCCCGTCCGTCCCGGGCTACAGAGCATCCGACCGTGCTGCACAGTGAGCGCCGGATCATTGAGACGGCCCCGCCGCGGGGCGTGCACGCAGCCCTGGTACGTGGCTTGCGACGGGACAAGGGGAATCGCCGTCGTCGGAGAGGTGGAGCGTGCAGACCGCCGGGGGAATCAGCCCGCGCGAGGTGCTCATCATCGCCGTTTCCCTGCTGCTGCTGGTCGGCGGGTGGATCGTTTCGACCGTGCAGATACTCGGCCGGTGACGATCCCGCGCCATCGAGCGCCGCGGTCGCGCGGTGGCCCCTCTCGCACGCGGGAGGGGAGGGAACTCCCCCTCGCGTGCCGAGGGCTCCCGCCAGCCATGGCACACGCCCACGGTCACCACCGCGCGGCATGGACCTGCGCGGCGAGACCGGGCCAGCTTCGCGGCGCGATGGACGCGCGGACAAGCGCACCGCCTGGCCACGATAGCGCGACGTGCCCCTATCCGCCAGCCAGTGACAAGCCGGCGTCGGCGGCGGCGCGCGAGAGCGTCTCGTGGGACAGGCGAGCCGCGGCCACCGGATCGTAACCGGGCCGTCGCTGGACCATCACGCTGATCTCGACGGTGATGAAGCCAGTGTAGCCGGCCTCGTGCATCGCCCGCAGGTAGGCCGCGTAGTCGAAGTCACCCTCGCCGGGGATCAAGAACTCGAAGTGGGGGTACCGGCCCCGCTGGTCCTTGAGGTGGGTGTGCACCGCGTAGGGCGCCAGCTTTGGCACCGACTCGTCGATGTGCAGCCCCATCACGTCAAAGTGGCTGATGTCGAAGTTCAGGCGAAAATGGGGCGAGCCAACCCGCTCCAGCAGCCAGACCGCGCGGTCCGGATGATCGACTGCCTGGCCGACGTGCGGCTCCAGCGCGACGACGACGCCACGCGAGCGGGCGTGCTCGGCCAGCTCGCCAAAGCGTTCGGCCAGGGCATCGCGGACCCGCTCCCAGGCCTCCGGCCGCTCGCCACCCATCACCGCGACCGGCGGTGGGCCCGCTGGCCCGGCCCAGTCGACGGCGAGGTCGATGGTGGCCTTGACGCGCGCCAGGCTTGCGGCGCGCCTCTCGGGATCCGGGTCGCTGATGCCGGCGTAGCCGGCGATCGAGGTGAGCGTGAGACCCGAGCCATCCAGCAGGCGGCGAATCCGCCGCCGCTCGGGTTGATCGAGCGTGTCCAGGTCGGTCGAGCTCCCCGGTATCACGATCAACTCGGTCCCCTGGAACCCGTGCTCGGCAACGATCCGGATCTGCTCGTCCACCGGCAGCCTGGGCATGCTCCACGCGCTGTAGCCAAGTTTCAACGTATCCTCCCTTTCAGATAGACCCACTCCCAGCCGTGCTCTCCCGCAAGGGCGCGGCCGCGAGGGGTGCTCCGCGCCCGCGGCATCGACCGGGCCGGACTGCCCCGTGAGGGCGGGGCCGGAGGTGTTGTGCGTCCCCTCTACCCCTACCTCATCCCCCGTGGTGGGGGAGGGGCCCCCTCTACCCCTGGCCGCCGTTCCTGAGCCGAGCCCCCACCAGGGGGGAAGGGGCGTAGCTCCCCCCCATACGCATCAAGCTAAGCAACCTCCGGGAGGTTGAGAAGAAGTTGATAGGTGTTGGGTTGCTTACGGCGGCGGTTCATCCGACAGCCAGCCGCCAGACAGCGCTGGATCTGCTCAATGGGGACGGCGAGATCAATGTATCCGGCCAAGGCGCTGCCGATCATCGGGGCGCAGCCGCGGACGGTTTGCGCCGCCTTGACCAGGCTGCGGTCCGGGTAGGCCCAACAGCCGATCAACAACAACCAGTGTTGGATCACCATCGCGATGAGCTTGGCGTAGATCTCACACAGGATGCGCCAGGGATTCTCGGTGCGCCACTCATCGACCTTGCCGTACGATTTCCAGAGCTTGAACAGGAGCTCGATCTGCCAGCGAACCCGCATCAGGACCATCGCCTCGCTCAGCGAGAGCTGCTCTTGGGGCACGTTGGTGACGACGATCGTCCAGTCCGCGTAGGTCAGGCGCACCTGGCTGGGCGTCTCGCCTTTGGCCCGCGCCTCTGCATAGACCTTGCGGCGACGCTGGTCGGCGACTTCCTGGGGCACGCCCATCGCCAGAAGACGAACGGGCAGACGCTCTGGGGCACCCATGAGGATCGGCCGGTCTACCTGGCCCCGCTGGGCTGCCTCGAGGATGGTGGACAGCGACAGCCGCTGGCCCGCGGGATCGAAGAGGGCCGTCTGCAAGGACAACCGGGTCAGGAAGTACGCGTCTTGCGCGTCAAACGCGCGGAGTTGGGCCAGGCTGAAATAGCCCAGATCCGCGATCCGCAGGGCTCGGGGAGCCAGCGGGGCTGCCTGGAGCGCCGAGCCGCGGTCGTTGGTCCGTCCGGGTTCGAGCAGCGGCCCCTGGAGGGTGCCGGTCAACAGATCGAAGCGCACCTGAAGCTTGAGGGCGGCCCCGCTGTGGCCATCGCTCCCGCCGCACCCTTTCCAGACCTGCACCAGGGCATCGGGCAGGCTGATGATGGAGCTGTCCTGAACGATGACGCCGTTGAAGCGCTGCAAGAGGGGGATGGCGACCGGGGCGGCGGCGATGATCGGGCTGAGCGCGGCGTTCAGCACCTGTGCCAAGAGCGCGGCTGCCTCGGGGCCGAAGCGCTGGGCGAGCCCCTGGGGGCTGATCGGCACGCCGACGGTCGCGGCGGCCTGGCTGAGTTCCCCCAGGGTGGCCTCGGGCTTATTCAGCCAACCCAGGACCAGGGCCTGGACGAACTTCGCCCCCGTCAACTTCGACTGGCGCTTGGTGAAGCCGGTCTCGCGCGCCACGGTGTCGCCAACCACGCTCAACACCCTCTTTATCGCCTGCCCAATCTCGGTTACACTGGCCATCGGGAGCTCCTTTCGCACTAGGTGCGGTACACGCTCAGTTTGCGAGAGAAGCTCCCTTGTCGTCAACCCTTAGGACCCGCTACGAAATAAGTGTAGCAATTCTGTGTTGGGTGATGTATACTTGCGAGCATGGTCGAGTTTGATGGCATCAAGCGAAGATTCGAGCTGCTCGCTCCAGTGGTGGACGAGCGAACCCGGCGGCTGATGGCCGCCGCAGAAGCCCTTGCCCTGGGTTGGGGTGGGGCAACGGCTGTATCCAAAGCGACGGGTGTCTCCCGACGTGCCATCGGGGAAGGTGTAAAGGAGCTGTCGCAGCCTCGACAGGCAACCGGCTTGCGTGTTCGCAGAGAAGGTGGCGGGCGGAAGAAGACGGTCACCAAGGACCCGACGTTGCTGGCCGACTTGGAACGGCTGGTGGAGCCGGTTACCCGGGGTGACCCGGAGTCGCCGTTGCGGTGGACCTGCAAGAGCCTGCGGAAGCTGGCGGCGGAGTTGAATGGGATGGGCCACAGGACGAGCCAGCACCTGGTGTCCCAACTGCTGCACGAATTGGGCTACAGCCTGCAAGCCAACAGGAAGACGTTGGAAGGGGCGAGTCATCCCGACCGGGACGCTCAATTTGGGCATATCAACGAGCAGGTCCGGGCCTTTCAGGCCAGCGGGGATCCGGTGATC
>JACPQP010000191.1 GCA_016190465.1 Chloroflexota bacterium | reverse complement strand
TGGTCGACCTGCTCGCGCGCGGTGACGCGCTGGCCAGGGTGGAACAACGCCTGGCGAGGATCGAGGAGCGGATCGAGGACATCCAGCAGCGTCTCTCCTAGTCGGTGTGTTACACTGTGTTACACAGCACAACGTCAGGAGGAGAACACCGTGCCCACTCGTCATCTCTCCCTGCGGCTGGCGGCGGATACGCTGGAGCGTCTGGAAGCCCGGAGTCGGCAGCTCGGGCAGTCCCGCTCCCATCTCGCCCGGGTCCTGCTGGAGGAGGGTCTCCGGATGGCGGCCCATCCGGGGATCGTCTTCCGCTCGGGTCCCGCCGGTCGCCGGCCCAGTCTTGCCGGTGGCCCCGACGTCTGGGAGGTCGTGCGCGTGTTCACCGGCGTCGACGAGCAGGGCGAGGGGGCGCTACGGCGCGCGGCCGAGCTGACCGGCCTGACCCTCGAGCAGGTGCGGATCGCCCTTTGCTACTACGCCGACTTCCGCGATGAACTCGACGACTGGATCCGCCGGGTCGACGACGAGGCCGCCCGGGCAGAATCCGCCTGGCAACGAACGCAGGACCTGCTGCGGCGGTGAGGCTCTTGCTCGACGGGTCGGGCGATCCCCACTGGACGGAGGGAGGACGACATGCCGTCTGACGTCTTCGCGCTGCGTGACCGGGTCGTCGACGAGTACCGGGACTACGCCGAGAGCTTCGTCAACATCCTGGACGAGCGCATCAGGCAGTTCGTCCAGGAGCGGCTCGACCAGGGCGAGCTCTGGCCCGAGGCCATCCTCCAGCTCAACCCCGCCTACGAGCCCGGCCCGACCCTCGGCGAGCTGGCCGCTCGGGGTGTTCTCGCCCGGGAGACGGCTCGCTTCTTCGGCCCCAACCTGCGCCTCTACCGGCACCAGGAAGAGGCCCTCGAGATCGCCGGCCGGGGTGAGCCCTACGTCGTCTCCACCGGCACTGGCTCCGGCAAGAGCCTGACCTACCTCGTGCCGATCTTCGACCACGTCGTCCGCAACCAGCCGGAGCGCCACTCCGTCCGGGCCATCGTCGTCTACCCGATGAACGCCCTCACCAACTCCCAGCTCGAGGCGCTGAACCGCTTCCGCCGGAGCAACTGGCCCGGCGCCCCGGTCACCTTCGCGAGGTACACCGGGCAGGAACGGGAGGAGGAGCGCCGCCGCATCCTCGACGACCCGCCCCACATCCTCCTCACCAACTACGTCATGCTGGAGTACCTGCTCATCCGGCCCTACGAGCGGGCGCTCCTGGCCCAGGCGACCCGCGAGCTCCACTTCCTCGTCCTCGACGAGCTCCACGTGTACCGGGGCCGCCAGGGGGCCGACGTGGCGATGCTGACCCGAAGACTCCGCCAGCGGGCCGAGCGTGAGCTCCGGTGCATCGGCACCAGCGCGACCATCGCCACCGCTGGCAGCCGGGAGGAGCGCCGGGCCCGGATCGCCGAGGTGGGGACGAGCCTCTTCGGCGTGTCCGTCGAGGCGCGGAGCGTCGTCGACGAGACGCTGCGCCGGGTAATCACCGTCGCCGCGCCCCGCACGGCCGAGGAGCTTCGGGCCGCCGTCGAGGCGTCGCCACCCGAGCCGGCCCAGCGGTCGGTGACCGCTCACCCCCTTGCCGCCTGGGTCGAGGAGAGCTTCGGGCTCGACGTCGAAAACGGACGGCTCGTGCGCCGGGCGCCGGTGGCCTTCAAGGAGGGGCTGGACCGGCTGGTCCGGGAGACCGGGCTGCCACCCGCGCTCTGCCAGGAGCGGCTGAGGGCGGTGCTCGACGCGGGGAACCGCGCCCCCACCCCCTCCGGCGAGCCGGTCTTCGCCTTCCGGCTCCACCAGTTCCTGTCCTCGGGGAGCAGCGTCTTCACCACGATCGAGCCTCCCGACCGGCGGCTGTTCACAATGGAGGGCCAGTACGCCGTGCCAGCCAGAGGCGAGGAGCGGGGGGAAGGCGATCACGACCGACGTCGGCTCCTCTACCCGCTGGCCTTCTGCCGCGAGTGTGGCCAGGAGCACTACCTGGTTTCCCTGCTCGAAGGGGGGGCTGCTCAGCGCCTCGACGAGTCCGGCGAGGAGCTCGACAACGTCGTCACCCGCCGGCTCATCCCCCGGTCGCCCCTGCTCAACGCTGCCGAGGACGACACTCGAGGGGAGCTCGGCTACTTCTCCCCGGAGCGCGACGACCTCTGGAGCGGCCTCGACGAGGACCTCCCCGAGGCCTGGTTCGACCAGCTCAAGGCCGGCCCCCGCCTGCGGCGGAACTACGTCCCCCACCGGCCCCGACGTGTCTGGGCCCGGTCAGACGGCGCCGTCTTCGAGGAGCCAGTCGAGAGCGCCGTCGGGGGCTGGTTCCAGCCCCGGCCGCTCATGCTCTGCCTGCGCTGTCGGGCCGTCTACGACCTCCGGGAGCGCCGCGACTTCGGGAAGCTCGCCACCCTGAGCCAGACCGGGCGATCCACGGCGACGACCATCGCCACCTGCGCCGCGGTGGTCGCGATGCGCGAGGACGGGCAGCTCGAGCCGGAAGCCCACAAGGTCCTCAGCTTCACCGATAACCGCCAGGACGCCTCGCTCCAGGCCGGCCACCTCAACGACTTCGTCCAGGTCGTGCTCCTGCGGGGCGCCCTGGTCCGCGCCCTCGACCAGCAGAACCCGCTCGGCTTCGACCGGGTCGGCCAGGCCGCCTACGAGGCCCTCGCGCCCCGGCCCGAGCAGTTCATGCGGGAGCCGGTCGGCTCTGGCCCCGGGTATACCAGCGCCCGCCAGACGATGATCTCCCTCCTGGAGTACCGGGCCTTCGAGGACCTGCGCCGGGCCTGGCGGGTCGCCCAGCCCAACCTGGAGCAGTGCGGGCTTCTGCGGCTCGAGTACGCCGGGCTCTCTGAACTCGCCACGGACAGCCGGTTGTGGTCGGGCGCGCCGGTGATAGCCAATTCCGCCCCCGGGAAGCGCGAGGAGGTGCTGCGGGCCGTCCTCGACCACCTTCGGGGCGCGCTCGCCATCGACGCCGAGTGCCTGACCGAGGACCGGGTCCGGCAGCTCACAACTCAGACCAGGCAGTGGCTCGGCGAGCCCTGGGCTATGGACGAGTTCGAGACGCTGCGCCGGAGCGCCATCGGCCTGCTGCCCGGGGTCGTGGCGGCGCGGGGTGAAGAGGCGAGGACGCTGGGCCTGGGCTCGCGCTCCGCGGTCGGGCGCTACCTGCGCTTCCGCCACACCTGGGGGATCGACCGGGACCTGGCCGGCCCGGAGGTCGAGGACCTCGTCCAGGCGATCGTCGCGGCGCTCCGAGGGCAGGTGCTCACAGTCCTGAGAAGACAGGGCGAGGACTATGGCGTCCAGATCAAGGCGGGCGCCCTGCGCTGGACCTCGGGCGCGGGTCAGGCGCCTGGCCCGGATCCGGTCCGGGCCCGGTCGCTTTATCTGCGCCGGCGGGAGCTGCTGCGCACCACGCCGAACCGCTACTTCGAGCAACTCTACCGCGGGCGAGCGCCCCGCATGGTCGGGATCGTCGGCCGCGAGCACACCGGCCAGGTCTCGGCCGACGATCGAGCCGAGCGGGAGAAGGCGTTCCGCGAAGGGAACCTCCCGGCCCTCTTCTGCTCGCCGACGATGGAGCTGGGCGTCGACATCGCCGACCTGGCCGTCGTCCATCTGCGCAACGTCCCGCGCACCCCGGCCAACTATGCCCAGCGCGGTGGCCGGGCCGGCCGAGGGGGACGTCCGGCCTTCGTGGTCACCTTCTGCGCCCAGGGCAACGCCCACGACCAGTACTTCTTCCGCCGGCGGGACCGGATGATCGCCGGCAGCGTGGCCCCGCCCCGGATGGATCTGGCCAACCGGGAGCTGGTCAAGGCCCACCTCCACTCCGTCTGGCTCGGCTACCTCGGTCTCTCGCTGGGGAGCTCGCTGGGCGAGCTCCTCGACCTGGACCAGGGCCCGCCCTACCCGCTCCTCGCCGACAGGGCCGCGCAGCTTGCGCTCTCGACCGAGCGCCAGCGGGAGGTACTGGAGGCCTTCCGGGAGGTGGTCGGCTCGGCCGCGCAGCCCGACTGGCTGACCGACGAGTGGCTGGCCGAGACCGTGCGGCAGGCGCCGGTGGCCTTCGACCAGGCGTTTCGGCGATGGCGGGAGCTCTACCAGGCGGCGATCCAGCAGCGGGAAGCGGCCCGGCGGCGGATGGATTCGCACCGGGCGTCGCGGCAGGAGCGGCAGGAGGCCGAGGAACGGGAGCTGGAGGCCAGGCGGGAGATCGACTTGCTCCTGAACCGGACGGGCAGCGTCGAGGAGTCCGACTTCTACCCCTACCGGTACCTCGCCAGCGAGGGCTTCCTGCCCGGCTACAACTTCCCCCGGCTGCCGCTGCGGGCGCTGGTCTCCAACCGGGACCGGGTCCAGGCCATCGACCGGCCGCGCTTCCTCGGGCTGTCCGAGTTCGGCCCCCACAACGTGATCTACCACGAGGGGCGCAAGCACCGGGTGACCGCCTGCGTCATCTCCTCCTCGGGGATCATCCCGCGGATCACCCGGGCGAGGATCTGCAAGCGCTGCGGCTACATCCACCCCGGGGAGCGCTCCGGCGTCGACTGCTGCGAGCACTGTGGCACCGGCCTGGACGCGGCGACCTCGGACTTCCCCCAGGCGCTCTTTGACCAGCCGACGGCGAAGGCTTCCCGCTGGGCCCGGATCACGGCCGACGAAGAGGAGCGCTCCCGCGAGGGCTACGAGATCACGACGCAGTACCGGTTCGCTCCCGGGGTGAGCCTGAGGCGGGTCGAGGTCCGGGCCGAGGGCGAAGAGGTCCTCCTCGAGGCCACCTACGCGTCGCAGGCCGAGCTGTGGCGGATCAACCACGGCTGGCGCCGCTCTCGGAACGGGCACGGCTTCACCCTCGACCAGGAGACCGGCCGCTGGCGCAAGCCCGACGACGACGAGATCGGGGACGATCTGTCCGACTCGGCGGCCCGGCAGCCCCTCACCGGGATCAAGCCCTACGTGACTGACAGCCGAAACGTCCTCCTGCTACGGCCCATGGCGCCCGGGTCGACCTCGCCCTTCTTCGCGACCAGCCTGGCCTACGCCCTCCAGCGGGGCATCCAGTTCGTCTATCAGATCGAGGAGCAGGAGGTCGCGGTCGAGCTCATCGGCCAGGGCGCGGAGCAGCGGCTCCTGCTCTGGGAAGCGGCGGAGGGCGGGACCGGCGTCTGGGAGCGGCTGATCGCCGACCGGAGGGGCTTCGCCGAGGTGGCGGCCGAGGCCCTCCGGGTCTGCCACTTCGATCCGGCCGCGGGCGCCGAGCTGGCCGGATGGGCCGAGCGCTGCGCCCTGGCCTGCTACGACTGCCTGCTCAGCTACTCGAACCAGCTCGAGCACCGGCTCATCAACCGCCACCTGGTGAGGGACTACCTCCTCCGGTTGGCTCGCTCGGAGGTGGTGGCGTCGACCGCCGGGCGAAGCTACGACGAGCAGCACCGCTGGCTTCGGGAGCGCGTCGACCCCGCCTCGGAACTGGAGCGGGAGTTCCTCGACTACCTCTACCACAACCGCCTCCGCCTGCCTGATCTGGCCCAGCACCGGCCCGAGCCCGATGTGCCGGTCCAGGCTGACTTCTTCGCCAACTGGGAGGGGAGAAAGGGGATCTGCGCCTTCGTCGACGGCCCCAGCCACGACGAGCCAGCGCAGGCCGCGCGCGACCGCGAGGTGCGGGATGAACTGGTGGACCGTGGCTACCGCGTGGTCGTGGTCCGGTACGATCGAGGGGTTGCCGACCAGGTGTCCAGCTACCCGGACGTGTTCGGGACTGCCTGACGAAGGCGGCCGTCGATGGTGGCGTCGAGGTAGAGTCTCTCGCGCCTCGGGCTCACCGTCGTCCCCCCATTGCCGTCGGCTGGTTAGGCTGCCGTCTCCCCAGCCACGATGGTGATCGCCTGCGGACGGCGCTTTTCCACCGGGACCGGCTCGCCGCAGGCGATCAGGTCCTCGATGTAGGCGGCGATAACCTCCTTGGCCCGGGCGATGCACTCCTCGACGGTCTCGCCCTGGGTGACAATGCCCGGCAGCGCCGGGACGGTCACGGTGTAGCCGCCTTCTTCCTCGTCCGGGTCAAGGATGATCGTGTACTCACGCATGATCTTTCCCCTCACAGCAGCGCGATGAATTCCTCGCGGAACGAGCCTCACGCCATCACGCGGACGTGGACGACGACATCGTGGGTGAAAGGCTCCAGAACGAGTGAGCCTTCCCCACCACCCAGACGCGTGACCGGACCGAAGTACTCGCCGGCCACCGGCGAGTAGAGCCGCGCCTCGTAGCTGCCGGCCGGCAGCGGAAACACGATCCTCCCGGCGCAGGGGTGGCCAGCGCCCTGATGGTCCACCTCTCGCGCGTCGACGACGTAGAGCACGTACTCTCGGCCCGGAACGGCCAGCGTCGCCGCGATCGTCGCCAGCGGCAGCTCGGCGCAGAAGTCCCGAATGGGTGTCGCGTGCAGGAAGTCCACCTCGTGGATGAAGATCGAGAGGTGCTTGATCCACGCCCGCATCTTCGCCCGGGATTCCGGGGTTCCCGCCTCCTGACCACCGGCCTGGATGGACCGGTCGATCATGTCGAAGTGGCTGCCGCTGCACAGGGTTGTCCAGGCGTGCTTGCGCTGGATGGTCCAGGCCTCGTCGTTGAGGTAGCCGGTCGCGGCGTTGTCCTCGTCGGAGACCACCGGCTTGCCGACCTGATGACAGGCAGTGAAAAGGTTGTGGACGTCCCACAGGTGGAGGTCGTGCTCGGTCCAGCGGCCGAGGGGGTGGAAAGCAGTCTTGCGGTAGTACAGCCGGTGGTAGTTGTGGAGGTTGATGGCGTCGACGGTCGACTCGGCGGCGAGCATGTCCAGGTGGGAACCGCCCCGCGGCCGGCTCTCCACGGGCATCTGGAAGATCAGGTGGCGCTTGGGCAGCTTCGCTTCTTCCTCTCGGATGACCTCCCGGATCGCCGCGTGCCACGCCTCGACCTCCGCAGTGCTCACCCCGCCCGGCTGGTCGGCCATGGGCTCATTGCAGACCTCGAAGTAGACGTTGTCGTAGACGTTCACCTCTCGGACGATCTTGCGGACGTAGGCCTTCTGCCGCTCGAACAGGGCCTCGTCGAGCATCGAGGTGTAGTTCAGCCAGAGGATGTCCCCGACGCCGTTGACGTTGTTGCGGGCGTTGAGGGGGTTCAGGTGCCAGACGGGCTCGCCGCCGCAGTTGTAGCTGAAGAGGGTCAGCTCGACGATGATGTCCCGCCGGGCCGCCTCGGCGAGGAAGCCGTGAAGCCGCGGGAAGTACTCCGGATCCCACTGGTCCAGGTCGAACCGGGGGTAGCCGTCGACGGCGTACCCCGGGCCGGTCCGGAGCCAGGGGGCGACATACTCGGCTGGCCGGGGCTTGCAGGGCGAGTGGGGGACCTTGGGCGGCGCGGGCAGCTCCCGGTAGAGCAGGAACGTCCGGGTCAGCGTGACCCTCTTGTCGGCCTGCTCCGCCAGGTATCTCACATAGTCGAAGTTCCGATTCAGCACTGCCCCGTAGTGCTCGGTGGCGGTGATCAGGACCAGCGGCCGCCCCCGGTAAAGGAAGTATCGCGGGTTCTCCGGGTGCACCCGGATCGGCGAACCGGAGCTCGACATGGTGTGTCCTCCTGCTTCGTGGTGCCTCCGACCACCGCCAGGCACTCGTGGCACCGTCTTGTCGAATGGGTCACCGTTCAGCCCGCGCCGCCGTCAGGCTTCCTGCTCCGCCAGCTCCTCCCAGATGGCGAGGCGCCGGTGGGCCGCGTCCACGTCGGGTGCGCTCGTCTGGACGATCACCCCCGTGCGGTGGCGCAGGTGCTCCCCGAAGGGCGCGGCGCGCGCCCGGAACTCCTCGTCCGTCGCTGCGTCGAGCGTGAACACCGGTGCGACGGTGCCCTCCAGGCGCGGCAGGTTCCGCCAGAAGTAGGGCAGGACCTCGGGCTGGGAGCACACGCCCATGATCTCCGGGTGGCGGCTGAAGACCTCCAGCACGTGGTTGCCGGGGGCCGTCGCGATGCTACAGTAGTGGACCAGCACCCGGCCGCCGAACGCCGCCGCGATCTGTTTCAGGTAGGGGGATTCTCTCCTGCGGCTGCCAGTCGAAGCTGGCCAGGTGCCGCGCCCGGATCTCCTCGTAGCGGGCCACCGTGGCCAGCCGGGCCGCGCCGGTAAGCTCGCCGACGGGTCCGCCACACGTTTGTGGCATCGCCCGTGGCGCGGGAACGGCCCTCATCCCCCGGCCCCTTCCCCCAATACTGGGGGAAGGGGAGCGGCGGAGCTCCACCCCCTCTCCCAGTATTGGGAGAGGGGGGCAGGGGGTGAGGGCCGTTCCCGCGCCAGGCGGCTACCACAATTGTGTGGCGCTCCCTCCCCGACCGCCAGGCTTTCCATCCATTTACCCCTTGATGCCGGTGAGGGTGATCCCCTGGATAAAGGTGCGCTGCGTCAGGAAGAACAGGACGATGATCGGCAGGACCATCACGGCGCTGCCCGCCATCATCGGGCCGATCTCCGCGGTGTGCTCGCCCCGGAACATCGCCAGCCCGAGCGATACGGTGTACAGCTCCTTGCTGTTGATGTAGATCAGGGGACCCAGGAAGCTCTCCCACGCCGAGATGAACTGAAAGAGCGCGATCGTCGCCAGGGCCGGCTTGGCCAGCGGCGCGATGATGTACCAGAGGATCCGGAACTCGCCCGCGCCGTCGATTCGAGCGGCGTCGGAGAGCTCGAGCGGGATCGTCAGGAAGAACTGCCGCAGCAGGAAGATGTAGAACGCGTGCCCGAAGAACGAAGGGGCGATGAGGGGCAGGTAGGTGTCGAGCCACCCGAGCGTGCGGAACACGAGGAACTGGGGGATCATCAGGACCGGAAAGGGGATCATCATCGTCGCCAGGAACAGGGCGAACAGCGGCTTGGCCAGCGGCCAGTTGATCCGCGAGAACGAGTAGGCGGTCAGCCCGTTGGAGAGCACCGCGCCCACCATCGTCAGCAGGGCGATGACCATCGTGTTGCCGATATACCGGGCGAAGGGCACGATCTTGAAGGCCTGGACGTAGTGGTCCAGGATCAGCGGATTCGGTATCCAGACGATGGGGTAGGCGATGATCTGCGGGTACGTCTTCAGTGACGTGGTCAGCAGCCAGAAAAAGGGGATCGAGAAGATGGCGGCGAAGACGATCAGGCACAGCTCGGTGCTGACCGCCCGAACGGAGGCCCGATAGTGCCGCCGCGCCGGCCGGACGGCGACGGCGCTGCCGCTCACCTGGATGCCCATCGCGCCGACCTCCTCACCGCCCACCGTAGTACACGCGGCGGGACGCCGTGATGAACACCAGCGCAGTGCAGGCCGCGACGATCATTAGGAGGATCCAGGCCATCGCGCTCGCGTACCCCATCTTGAGGAACTGGAAGGCGTTCTCCCACAGGTAGAACGAGTAGACGGCCGTGGAGCGCGCCGGCCCACCGCTCGTCATGATGTAGACCTGGGTGAAGTACTGGAACCCCCCGATCAGCCCGGTGACCAGCCCGAAGAACAGGTGCGGACTCAGAAAGGGGATGGTGACGTTCCAGAACCGGGGCCACCAGCCGGCCCCGTCGACCTCGGCCGCGTCGTACAGCTCCTGCGGCACGTCCTGGAGCCCGGCCAGCAGGATCAGCATCAGGCCGCCGCCGCCCCAGACCGACATCAGCACGAGCGCTGGTTTGGCCCAGGCGCGATCGCCCAGCCAATTGGGCCCGACGATCCCGAAGACGTCCAGCAGGCTGTTCAGGATGCCGTTGGTCGGATGGTACATCCACAGCCACAGCATGGCCGTAGCCACGGCCGGCACCACGCTGGGGAGATAGAAGAGCGTACGGTAGACTGATAGGCCCGGCACCCGGGAGTTGAGCAGAAGCGCGAGCAGCAGCGCGACGACGAGGTGGAGCGGCACCGAGAGCGCCACGAAGTACGTGGTGTTGCCGAGCACGTTCCAGAACTCGTCGTCGAGGGTCAGGAGGTTCACGTAGTTGCCCAGCCCCACCCACCGGTAGCGGCCGATGATGGAGTAGGACGTGAAGCTGTAGTACAGCGAGGCGAAGACCGGATAAGCGACGAAGGTCAGCAGCCCGATGAGGCCCGGCAGGGCAAAGAGCAACCCGTAGGCGAAGTTCGAGAGCTCTCGCCGGCTCACGCGCGCCCGGCGCGGGGCAGCCAGTACTCGCGACATGGCGGGCTTATCCCAGCTCGTTCTTGAAGCGCTGCCACTCGCGGGTCACGTTCTGCTGGATGTCCTTCAGCGCCTGAGCCGCCGTCTTCCGGCCATAGGCGATATCCTCCATCCCGGCGTTCATCTGCGTGTAGTAGAAGTTGCTGACCGGGATCAGCGGCCGGGTATTCGTCATCGTCTCCAACGCCGTGACAAAGGGGCTGTAGAGCTTATCCTGCCGGGCGTTCTCCACCCACCGCAGACCACTCATCCGGCCCGTCATGTCGCGAGTGGCCTGCCAGTGAAGCCAGGTCCCCTCCTCCTCGGCGCCGATCCAGCGCATCACGTCCCAGGCGGCATCCACGTTCTTCACGCCCTTGGGCTGGAAGAGCGTCCAGCCACCTGCCCAACCGGGGTTCCCCGGGACGCCCGGTTTCTTGGGGATCGGCCCGGTGCCATACTCGATGTTTGGCGCGAAGTCGAGGATCTGCTTCAGCATCGGCGCGTTGTTCGAGTCGATCCCGACGTTTCCCGCGGCGAAGCGGGGCGCCAGCAGGCCGGGCGGGGTCACCGCGAGCTTCTCGGGGCCGCCGATCTTCCGGGTGTGCTGCTCCACCCACTGCATGGCCTCCACCAGGCCGGGATGCTCGGCCGTCACGAGCTCCTTGTCTTCGTCGGCGAAGGTCGCGCCGAAGGCGAACCCAAACGTGGTGACCGTGTTGCCCGGCGTGGTGCGAAAGACCCAGGGGACGAACCCGACCCTGGTCACCCGCCCGTCGGCATCCTTCTTGGTCAGGCTGTCCTGGAAACGATCCATGTCGCCGACGGTCTCCGGGCCCTTCTCCGGGTCCAGCCCGGCCTCCCGGAAGATCTTCTTGTTCCACTGCATGAAGACGGGGTTGATCTGGATGGGTATGTAGGCGATGCCGCCCTTGTAGCCCATCGACTTGCGCAGCGATGGCCAGAACATGTCGAGCGAGAGCTTGTCGCGCTGGAAGTGGCCGCGCAGGTCGGTGATGTAGCCCATCAGCCACCACTGCGGGATGGTGAAGTCCCCGATGTAGCTGATGTCCGGGGGCTGGCCGCCCGCCAGCGCGGTCATCAGCTTGGGGTTCTCGGCAGCTCCGGCGGTCGCGGGCGTGTACACCAGCTCGACGCCCACCCCCGGGTGCTTCGACTCGTACACCTCCATCGCGGCGACCAGGTTCTTGAACGAGTTCCCGCCGGCGACGGTGTAGAACTTCAGCGCGGTCTTCACGCCCGACCCGGCGGCGCGGACCAGCGGCGTGGCCGTCGGCTGCGGGCCGGCTGGCTTGGGCGCCGGAGCCGCGGTGGGCTTGGCCGGAGCCGCCGGTTCGGCCGGCTTCGCGGGAGCCGGAGTGGGAGTCGCCGCGGCCGGAGCGGCCGGCTTGGGCGCTTCGGTCGGCCTGGGCGCAGGCGTCGAAGTGGGCGGGGCCGCCGGGGCGCAGGCCTGGAGCAGCGTGGCCGCGGCCACCGTCCCGATCGCCGTGAGGAAGGACGCGCGAGAGAGTCGCCTGGTGCTCAAGAGACTGTCCACTCTTCCGTTACCTCCTCGGGAATGCTCGCTCACGATCAACGATTGGGTGACCTGACCCCCCAGGCCGGACCTCACCCCCTGGCCCCCTCTCCGACGCGGAGAGGGGGGACGTCGCGGGAAGGGGGAGCCACCCCCCTCCCCGTGTCGGGCCCACTCAGGAACGGCGGGGCAGGGGGGAGAGGTCCGTCGCTCTAAGACGTCGCCTGTCGACGCCTGACGACCGGTCTGCGCACCATTATAGCAGTGGCGTCAAGATGTCACGCGGCGCTGTGCACCCTCTCCAGCACGAGCACCCAGTCCTGTGAGATGGGTGGGCGCGCCAGGGGGACCGGCGAGTCCCCGTCGGCGTCCGCCTGAACCGGAGCCAACTCGTGCTCGGTCCCGTCGACCGGGTTCCACAGGTAAGCCCGGTACCTCATCCCGGGCTCCAGACCGCGGACGGTCCTGGGCCAGACCATCGGGAGGACGTAGATCACGTGCACCTGGCCGGGGATCCCCGCGGCGTATGGCTTGAACACGTCCTCCAGACTCCAGTGGGGCTCGACCCACTCGGGGTGCGGCTCGAACCGCCACCAGGCGTAGCGCTCCAGCAGACCCCTGGCCAGCCCGAGCTGCGCCGAGCCGGGGAGTCGGGCGGCATCGTCCCAGGGGGTCTGGCCCCAGGACGTGCCGTGGGGCGAAGGCCCGAAGGGTCGCTCACGCGTGTTGACCTGCCAGACCCCGTTGGCACCGTAGGTGTGGCCGACTGCCCCAGAGAGCATCCTGGCCCAGAAGAGCAGCCGCTGCACCTCCTGCCGGTTCGCCTCGAAGATCCCCTCGTAGCAGGTCTCCCCCTCGACGATCGGCTTGACGGGCTGCATACCGCGCGAGTGCGTGATCAGCCGCAGGCTGCGCTCCAGGACCGTTCCCAGGCCGTGTGCCGCCAGGTGCCCGCTCTGGTGCATCTCGAAGTCGCTGAGCTCGTCGGCCAGGGCCACCCGCGCCGCTCGCGAGCCGCCCGGGTGGACCGTAAGCGGATGGCGATACGGGTCGACGGCCCGCAGGTAAGCGGCAACCTCGCTCCAGGCCCGGGCGGTGCGCTCCTCATAGATCCGCGACTCCTCGGGAGTGGACGGCCGCTCCAGGTAGTAGGGCATTCTCACCTCGCCGGCGAGACACCACACCACCGGGTAGGCGCCATAGCGGGCGATCAGGTTGCGCCAGTGCTGCTTCATCCGGGCGACGCCCATCCAGCCGATGAAGTAGCCCCAGCAGCCGACGATGCACGGCACCAGGCCCGCGTCGACGAGCCCCTGGATGCGCAGGTCGGCCATGGCGAAGTAGGCCGGGTTGATCCGCCGACGGTCCGGCTCCCAGGGGAAACCGGCTTCGTTGGCCCCGCGCTCGTCGAAGGGCGGCATGTCGGGGTAGAGGCCGGCCACGATCTGGATGACCGTGAACCCCTTGGCGGCCCGGTCGGCCACCAGCAGCCGGAAGTCCTCGGGCCACCGCAGGCGCCGGCACAGACCCATCCACCAGGTGTCGCCCAGCCAGAAGAACGGGGTCCCGTCCTGGTGCTCCAGGTAGGCGCCGCTCGGGCTCACCCGCAGCGGGCCGTGCCGGTAGAGGGAGTTGCTGCCCTCGTAGGGGGTGACCACCAGCTCGCCCTCCTGGCCGTGGAGGTCCGGATTGCTCGCGTCGGAGCAGACCGTCCGGAAGCGGTAGGTCCCGGCCAGGCGCGGGGCGAAGCGGACCCGCCAGTCCAGGCCGCCAGCCCAGAAGGCCGGCACCGTCGAGGTCGCGCCGGTCGGGTCGGCGAAGACGACGTCCAGTTCGACCTCGTTGAACGGGTCGGCGTAGGTCCGGCCGGAGGAGTATGACCATTCGGCGGCGCGGTGTTGGACCGCGTACAGGCTCTTTTGCATCGGGCCCATCGGGTTCCCTCCTTCTTACCTCAGCCGAGCCGGATGGACTGCAACCGGTCGATCAAGTGACGGTAATGGGAGAACGGCATATCCGGAGAGGCCATGTCGTCGAGCGCCGGCAGGAACCCGCCTTCGCGGATCAGCGGCATCAGGCGATCGATCTCGCGGTCGATGGCCTCGGGCCCGGCGATCACCGCCTCTTTCGGGATGTTCCCCCCCATCCGCAGCTCCCGGCCAAAACGGTCGCGCAAGGCCGGGGCATCCATCCCCGCCATCACCTCCAGCGGCCAGGTGCAGTTGAGACCGTGCTCCATCATGCCGGGCAGCAGCTTCCGGAACTGACCGGCGCTCCACTGGCAGAGGACAGGTACCCCCTGGTCCCGCAGCGCCTGGACGATCGGATCCTGGTAGCGATACCAGAACTCCTCGTAGATCGCGGGGGAAACGAGTGGACCGTTCTTTCCCGCGAGATCCTCGGTGAACAGGGCGTAGTCCACCCGCACGGCACCAAGCGTCCGGTGGAGGAGCCCGAGCGCGAAGTCGCGCCAGTGGGAGAACATCGCGTGGATCAGGTCGGGTTCTTCGGCGAACGCGGTCAGGAAACGCTCCATTCCCATCGTGTAGAAGCCGAGGCGAAAGAACCAGGGGAAGAGGCAGATACCCACGGGATGCTCGGACTCGTCGAGGCTCGGCGCGACGATCTCTGCCCAGTCGTCGGGAAGGCGTCCAGGCGACGAAGCCTGAAAACGCTGCCGATACTCTTCCCAGTCGTCGCGCGTTTTCACCGGGTGATCGATGTGGCCGTAGAACATCGTGGGGTTGTCCTTGCGCCGGAGCACCAGGGCGCCGAGCGAGGTCCTCTGGATGACGTATTCCTCGTCCTCCGAGATCACACGCTCGTCGAACCGTGGGATCGGCTTCCAATCCAGTGGGATGCGGACGAGCCGGGACATGCCCAGGTAGTCCACGGGGTCGACGTCCTTCGGCAGTCCCTCGCCGCGCCATCGCTCGACCGCCGCGACCTCGTACGGCTCCAGCGCCAGCACCGGCAGGCGATCCACGGGCTCGTAGCGCATCAGGGCCAGGAAACGCTCGCGTGGTGTGGCGGTGCGACCCATCGTCACCATCGAGCACTCACCCCTTGATGCCCGTGAGCGTGATCCCCTTGATGAAAGTGCGCTGGGTGAGGAAGAACAGGATGACGATGGGCATGATCATCACCGTGCTGCCGGCCATCATCGGGCCGACCTCCGAGGTGAACTCGCCGCGGAACATGGCCAGTCCCAGCGACACCGTGTAGAGATCCTTGCTGCTGATGTAGATCAGCGGGGGCAAAAAGGACTCCCAGGCCCCGATGAACTGAAACAGCGCGATGGTCGCCAGGGCCGGCTTCGCCAGCGGCGCGATGACGTTCCAGAAGATCCGAAACTCCCCCGCGCCGTCCATCCGGGCGGCGTCGGAGAGCTCGACCGGGATCGTCAGGAAGAACTGTCGCAGCAGGAACGTGTAGAACGCGTACCCGAAGTACGCCGGAACGACGAGCGGCAGGTAGGTATCCAGCCAGCCCAGGTTTCGGAAGATGAGGAACTGGGGAATCATCAGCACCGGAAACGGGATCATCATCGTCGACAACAACAAGGCGAAAAGTGGCTTGGCCAGCGGCCAGTTGATCCGCGAGAGCGAATAGGCGGTCAGCGCGTTAGAGAACACGGCGCCCACCACCGTCATCAGCGCGATGATCATCGTGTTGCCGATGTACCGGGCGAAGGGGACGATCTGGAAAGTCTGGACGTAGTGATCCAGGATGGGCGGACTGGGTATCCAGACGATGGGGTAGGCGATCATCTGCGGGTACGTCTTCAGCGAGCTGGTCACCAGCCAGAAGAACGGGATGGAGAAGGTCGCCGCGAAGACAGCCAGGCACAGCTCGACGCTCACCGGGCGAATGCCCGGTGCGCGGTGTCGCGCACGCTGGACGATCGCCGCACTTCGTCTCACACTGAGGTACATCGCCTCGCCTCCTCACCGCCCCCCATAGTAGACTCGCCGCGACAGCGTGCCGAACACCAACGCGGTGCACACCGCGACGATCACCAGAAGGATCCAGGCCATGGCGCTCGCGTACCCCATCTTAAGGAACTGGAAGGCGTTCTCCCAGAGGTAGAAAGCGTAGACGGCCGTCGCGCGGGCCGGCCCCCCGCCCGTCATCACGTACACCTGGGTGAAGTACTGGAACCCGCCGATCAGCCCGGTGACGAGCCCAAACAACAGTTGGGGGCTCACGAACGGAATGGTGACGTTCCAGAACCGAGGCCACCACCCGGCCCCGTCGACATCGGCCGCGTCGTACAGGTCCTGCGGCACGTCCTGGAGGCCGGCCAGCAGGATCAGCATCAACGCGCCGCCGGCCCAGACCGACATGACCACCAGCGCTGGTTTGGCCCAGGCGCGATCTCCCAGCCAGTTGGGCCCGACGATCCCGAAGACGTCCAGAATGGCATTCAGGATGCCGTTCGTCGGATGATAGACCTGAAGCCACAGCATCGCCGTGGCGACGGGCGGCACCACGCTGGGAAGGTAAAAGAGGGTGCGATAGACCGAGATTCCTGGCACCCTGGAGTTCAGCAAGAGCGCGAGCAGCAACGCGACGACGATGTGGAGCGGCACCGAGAGCGCCACGAAGTACGTGGTGTTGCCGAGCACGTTCCAGAACTCGGGGTCGAGGGTCAAGAGAGTCACGTAGTTCTCGAGCCCCACCCACCGGTAGCGGCCGACGATGGCGTAGGAGGTGAAGCTGTAGTACAGCGAGGCGACGATTGGATAGGCGACGAAGGCCAGGAACCCGACGATCCCCGGCGCCGCGAACAGCAGCCCGGAGATGAAGGTCGTGAGCCTTCGTCGCCCGAAGTGACTCGCCGATAGACGGGCCAGCACGTCCGGCACGATACTGCGCTCTCCCTTCTGGTTAGCCCATCTCTTTCTTGAAGCGCTGCCACTCCCTGGTCACGTTCTCCTGCACCTCCTTCAGCACCTGGGCCGGCGTCTTCTTGGCGTAGGCCACATCCTCCATCGCACTGTTCAGTTGCTGATAGTAGTAGTTGCTGACGGGGATGAGCGGCCGGGTGTTGACCGTCTTCTCCAGGATCACCATGTACGGGCTATACATCTTGTCCTGCTTGGCGTCCTGCGCCCAGTTCAGATCCGTTCGACCGAGCATTTGGCGAAGAGCCTTCCAGTACGCCAGGGTACCCTCGTCGTCGGCACCCATCCAACGCATCAGGTCCCAGGCAGCGTCCACCTGCTTGACACCTTTCGGCTGGAAGAGCGTCCAACCCCCGGCGAACCCTCCCAGGGGGATACCCTTCTTCGCCGGCTGCGGCTTGGCCCCCCACTGGAAGTCGGGCTTGATGTCCAGGATCTGCTTCAGGCTCGACGACGCCACGGCATCCATGCCCAGGTTTCCGGTCGCCACGAGGTGGATCTGTAACCCTGGCGGGGTGATCGCGACCTTCTCGGGACCGCCGATCCGCTTGGCGTGCCTCGCCACCCACTCGAAGGCCTCAACCATGGCCGGCTCATCGGCGAGCACGACCTCCTTGTCCAGGTCGGCGAACTTCGCCCCGAATCCGTACCCCCAGCTCGTGGCCGAGTTGCCGGGGGTGGAGTAGTAGCGCCAGCGAATGATCCCGATCTTGGTCACCCGGCCCTCGGCGTCCTTCTTGGTCAACACCTCGTCAGCCACGTCGACATCCTCGATGGTGTCTGGCCCCTTCTCGGGGTCGAGCCCGGCCTCGCGGAACATGGCCTTGTTCCAGACGTTCGGCGACGCGTACCACAGGATGGGGATATCGAGGATATGACCCTTGTAGCCCATGCTGGGCCGGGCAGACGGATAGAACATGCTCAGCGAGAGCTTGTCGCGCTGGAAGTGCTCCCGTAGATCCGTGACCAGCCCCCGTTCCCAGAACTCCGGGATCGTGAAGTCGTTCAGATAGGTGATATCCGGTGGCTGGCCCCCGGCGAGCGTCGTCATCAGCTTGGGGTTCTCCGCCCCGCCGGCCGTAGCCGGTGTGTAGACCAGCTCGACGCCCACGTCGGGGTGTTTCGACTCGTACAGGCCGATGACGTTGCCGAGCTCCCCGAAGAGCTTCCCAGACAGAACGGTGTACATCTTCAGCGTCGTCTTCGCGCCGGCCCGGGCGGCGCGGACTGCCGGCGTCGCCGTCGGCTGCGGGCCAGCAGGCTTGGCCGGAGCCGGCGTCGCCGTCGGCGCGGCTGGCTTCGCGGGAGCCGTGGTCGGGGCCGCCGCGGCCGGCTTCGGCGGTGCCGTGGTGGGAGTCGCCGCGGCCGGCTTCGCGGGAGCCGGAGTGGGAGTCGCCGCGGCCGGAGCGGCCGGCTTGGACGCTTCGGTCGGCCTCGGCGCCGGTGTCGGAGTGGGCGGGGCCGACGGCGCGCAGGCGACCGTGATCGCGGTCCCCGTCGCCCCGAGGACACTCAGCATCAGGAACTCTCGACGATTGGTGCGCTTTGGGACTACCATAGCTCGCTTCTCCTTCTGCGTCGGCGACGCTTCTCGTCGTGTGGATAGAGTAGTGGTTTCACGGGAGCCGTTCAACCGAGAACGGCCACGGAATGGCCATGACATGGCCAAACTCCGCTGTACCCATCACCGAGTCACGCCTTGAAGTCACCGAGGCGGTCGTCGTGCATCGGCGACGGGGCGACGCTCTCCGTGAGGGGAAGAGGAAGAGGGGAAAAGGGGAAACCGGAGCTTCGCCTTTTCCCCTTTGACCCTTTTCCCCCTTCGACGGGCGACGCCCCGTCGCCGTGCGGGAAGTGGTTCGCACCGGAGACGCCGCGCGCAGCCTACCCGCCGTCCTCACTACCGAGCGCGTCGGCCGGCGGGGCCCAGGCGCGTCGGGGCCGGGGCACCGGCAGTGGCGCGGTCGTCGTCCCGTACACCCGGTCGCCAATCGCCCGGAGCCGATTCAGGTAATAGATGAAGTTCGGCAGCGAGATGTCCGGCGGGGCGCTGTGGTCGAGGCCGGGGAAGTAGCCGCCCTCCTCGAGCAGCCGCGGCACCTTCGCTTCAAGCTCGGCGTCGATGGCCGCCGGCCCGAGCGCCACCGCCCGCTTGTCCAGCCCGCCGAACATGACCAGCTTCCGCCCGTACCTCCGGCGGATCTCGCGCACGTCCATCCCGGCGGCCACCTCGAAGGGGAAGAAGCCGTCCACGCCGGCCTCCAGGAACAGCGGGATCAGCACGCCGAACTGACCGTCGGTGTCGACGAAGACGAACTCGACGCCCCGACCGCGGATGTGCGCGATCAGCTCCTGGTAGTAGGGCAGCATGAAGCGGCGGAAGAGGCCCGGGGAGATCAGCGGCCCCGTCTTGAAGGCCATGTCCTCCCAGAGCAGCACGTAGTCCAGCTTCAGGTGGGAGGTCACCACGTCGACGATGCGCTTGTACATCCAGACCCAGTGGCGCTGGATGTCCTCGACCAGCCCGGGGTCATCGTAGTAGGCAGTCAGCACGGCCTCGGTGCCGAAGAGGTTCCGCGGGTGGCCGAAGGCGCCGGTGATGGGCATACCCAGCGGGAAGTCGCGATTGGCGCAGCGCTCCTCGACCGGGCGCCAGTCGCGCGGATACCGGCCGGGCGCCTCGGGGTCGAGCCGACGCTGGATGCGCTGCCAGTCGCGACGCGACGCGACCGGATAGCTGATGAACTGCGGCATCGAGCGCTCGGGATGGTCCTTCAGCTCCCGCTGGACGATGCCGCGGCGAGTCCGGACGATGACCTGGCCGTCCTCCTCCGCCAGCACCTTGCGCCGGAACGGTGGGGCGTACGGGGAGCTGGTGAAGCCGCTGATGATACCCAGCTCGACCTGGAAGTTGAGGAAGCCGATGTGCCAGTCCATAGCGAACGCCCGGCCGAAGTTGGCGCCCGGTGGCGGGCCACCCTCGGCGCGCCAGCGCTCGCGAGTGATCCGCCAGCCGCCGACGCACTCCCAGCGATAGGCCCGCGGGGGACTACCGAACCGGGCGGTTTCCCGGAAGACCTGTCGACTGTCCATCCGCGCATCTCCTTTCCCCTCTCCGTTGACGGAGAGGGGGCCAGCTCACAAGGGTAGGTATTGACGTGGGGGAAGGTGCCCGGCGACTGATGAACGTTAACGAATTGATCGGGTGCGAGGAGGGCGGCCACGGGGGGCCGCCCCTACGGTAGGGGCACCCCCCTGTGGGTGCCCCGTCCCCCTTCAGTCGCCGAGCACCCTCCCCGCCGATACCTACCCCTGTGAGGAGGGGGCCAGGGGGTAAGGTCCCGCCGCCCGGCTGGCGGAACGCCTACCGGTACTGGGTCCAGGAATACTCCGGCTGGTAGCCGAAGGCCTTCTTCGCCCGGTCGCAATTGAACAGCGACTGCCGCCCTGTGATGCCGCGCGCCTTCGGCACCCAGTGCGGGAGGAACCGGCGCAGCAGCTCCATCGTCTCCACCGGCGAGGTCGTATCCTCGGCCGCGATGTAGTAGGCGCCGGTCGGCGGCAGATCCGGCGCCAGCAGCGCCCGGCAGTTCGCCTGGGCCACGTCGCGCACGTCCACGTAGCCCCAGATGCCCTGATAGCCGCTGGGGCCGCGGACGAAGGCCGGCTCCGGCGGCCTGGCCGCCAGCGCCTGCATCCGCTCCGGGGGGAGGACGCCCGCGTACCGCATCGCCGCCGTCTCGAGGCCGGACGCCTGGGTGAAGCCCGCCGCGGTCAGCTCGTTGAAGTACTTGGCCAGGCTGTAGGCGTCCTCCGGGTGGACCGGGTGCGCCTCGTCGAACGGCACGTAGTCCACCAGCTCCAGCGGCTTCGTGGTGAGGTGCCAGCCAATCCCCAGCGCGTTGACCGAGCTGGCGAGAACAACCCGCCGCGCGCCGACGGTCCGGGCCGCCTCGAGCACGTTCCACGTCCCGACGGTGTTGATGGCGAAGCAGCCCGGCTCCTGGGGCGTCTTGATCCCGGCCAGGTGGACGATGCCCTCGGCGCCATCGCACGCCCGGACACAGGTCTCCTCGTCCAGGATGTCGCCGAGGTGGAACCGCAGCTTCGGGAGCCGATCGTCCGGCCCCGTCTCCCGGAGCGGATACCGATCGAACAGGACGACCTCGTGCCCCTCGTCGACCAGCCGAAGGGCCGTATACCGCGCGATCAGGCCCGCGCCACCGGTGATGACAACCTTCACGCACAACCTCCCATTCAGAGCCCCTCCCAGTCGAATACCACGCCGAGGAAGTCCTCGCGCTTCTCCAGAAGAAGCTCGCGGTAGAGGCGAGGCGCCTCGGTCACCGGCGCGTGGTGGGTGACCAGCTCGCCCGGCCGGAGCTGGCCGTCGGCGATCGCCGCGAGGGTCGCCAGCAGCCGAGGCCGCCGGTAGCCACCGGTGCCGTACATCGCGATCTCCCGGCCGTGCAGCCAGTCCTCCAGCAGCTCGTTCTCCGGCTCCGGATACCAGCTCAGGAGGACGAGGTGGCCGTTGTGCCGGAGCAGCCCCGCCTCCTGGCGAACCGCCTCCCGCGAGCCAGTCGTGTCGACGACGACGTCGACCCCGCGAGCATCAGACTCGGCGCGCCCGTCGCGCAGCGCGGCCTCCGCCGGGCTCATCTCGGGAAGCGACAGCAGCCCCGGCGGCGTCGGCGGCCGGGGCCCGACCTCGGCCGTGAATCGCTCGACCGCCCTGGCCAGCTCCCCCTCGGTCCAGGCGTGGTGAACCGCGTCGGCGCTGTAGCGCCGGGCCAGGTCGAGCCGGAAGGGACGGCGGCCACTGAGGAGCACCCGGGCGCCGCGGGCCCGCAGCGCCTGGGCCGCGTACTGGCCGACCAGCCCATCGCCGACGACGAGGGCGGCGTCACCGGGCCGCAGCGGCGGCCGGCTCGCGCCGTTCCAGCCGACCTGGACAAGCACCAGTCCGGCCACCGCCCGGGCGTCGATGCGGGCCGGGACCGAGATGACCTCGGTCTGGTCCTGGACCGAGTACAGGAGATGACCACCCCGCGCGCGATTCGCGTCGCGGGGCTTCGCGCCCGCGGTGATCTGGCCGACGGTGCAGAAGACTCGGTCGCCGGGGGTGAAAGCGCGGACCTCCCGGCCGACGCGCTCGACGACGCCGACCTTCTGGTAGCCCGGAACGAGCGGGAAGCTTCGCTCGCCGCCGACCGGGCTGACTGCGCGGTGGAATCGCCCGGTGAGCAGCCAGCGCTCGGTCCCGGTGCTGAGTCCGGAATGCTGGGTCCGCACGAGCACGTCGGTCGGCCCGAGCGCGTCCGGAACCTCGACCTCGCCGATCTCGACCTCGTTGGGTCGAGAGAAGATGATGGCCGGGCTCTTCATGGCCCACACACCTCCCGCAGCGGCGATGGCTTCGCCGTTTCGTCCTCTTGCTGTCGTTTCGAGCTACATACCAGCAGGGTTTCCGTCTTGACACGCAGCAGAGTGGAGCATAGCGAGTCTGGGACATCGGTGCAACCGAGAACGGCCACAGAATGGCCACGAGATGGCCAAACTCGTGTCGCGATATAATACTGCCGCGGTGTTCCCCTCTCCCCCTGCCCGCCGTTCCTGAGCCGGGCCCACCAGGGGAGAGGGGGAGCCACGCCCCTTCCCCCCGGGTGGGAGAAGGGGGAGGGAAAGGGGGGGTGTCGCGATGGCCGAGATCGATCGAGAGCGGTTCGACGAGCACGTGCACGACGCGCTCGCCCATCTGTATGACCACCTCTACTTGCAGACGCATCCCCTCGCGATGCTACTGGCCGCGGGGCCGGGGGAGCACGCCCGCGGCCGGACGCTGCATCGCGTCTTGATGGAGGCCATCGAGTCGCTCAAGCCCCAGGAGAACGCTCCCTACCGTTCGCTGGCCTGGCGCAAGTACCGCTACCTGACGCTGCGCTACGTGGAGGAGATGTCCCCCGGCGAGATCGTCGAGGAGCTGGGCGTCAGTGGGCGGCAGAGCCGGCGGGATCACCTCGAGGCGGTCAGCGCCGTGGCCTCTCGCCTGTGGGACGTCTACCTGGGCATCCAGCAGACGAGAGCGGCCGAGCGGCAAAAGGGCGGGCCTCACGCCCCCGAGCGGCAAGATGGCTCGCTGATCGCCGCCGAGCTGGCCCGGCTTGGCTCCCTCGACCCCGCGGGGCCAGTCAGCGTCTATGCCGCTGCCGAGGGAGCGCTGGCGACGGTGGCCGCGCTGGCCCGCGCCAGAGGCACGACCCTCGCCAACGCGGTCTCGCCGGCGCCGGAGTCCCCCGCGCTGACGATCAACCGAACGGTCCTCCGGCAGATCCTGATCGGCCTGCTGCTCTACGCCCTCGACCGCGCCCCGGGCGGGCACGTCGAGCTCGGCGCGACTCCGACCGACCACGGCGTCGAGATCCGGGTGGTTGCCGCTTCCCCGACCAGGGGGGAAGGGGCACAGCTCCCTGGGGAATGGCCACCTTGCGTTGGGCAGGGTGCCCCCTCTCCCCCTACCCCCTCTCCCACCCAGGGGAGAGGGGGAGACGCCCTCCCCCTTCCCCCCGAGTGGGGCCCGGCTCAGGAACGGCGGCAGGGGGTAGAGGGGGCAAGCGGCCCCATCCGGAGAACGGGGCCACTCCTCAGGGCACAGATCCCCCCCTCTCGCTCCGTGGGAGAGAGGGCATGGAGTGAGGGGCGCGACCGACTGGCTGCCGCCCATCGGCTGGCCAGGATGCACGGCGGCGAGGTCCAGCTCATCTGGGAAGCGGAGAGCGGGGTGGAGCTGGTGGTCTCCTTACCGGCCGCCCGCCCGGCGATGGTCCTGGTGATCGAGGACAACCCCGACATGCGGAGCTTGCTCAAGCGATACCTGACGGCCGGGGGCTACCGCGTGGCCGAGGCCGCCACCGCTTCGGGCGCCATCGAGCGCATCCAGGGCGAGCGGCCCGTGGCCGTCGCCCTGGACGTGATGATGCCGGCTCAGGACGGCTGGGAGATCCTCCAGGCGCTCAAGTCGCATCCCGACTCACGGGACGTGCCGGTGATCGTCTGCTCGGTGCTTCGCGAGCGCGAGCTGGCGCTGTCGCTGGGCGCCGCCGAGCTCCTGCCCAAGCCCATCACCCAGCGAACGCTTCTCGAGGCGCTGGCGCGCTGTCGGGCGGCGGGGCGGTCTTCAGCGCATCCAGACTGACCCGGAGGCAGGCCATCATCTGGCCGACTGAGAGCCCCTGGTTGGTGGTGACCAGCAGGGCATTCGCCACGACAGTCTCTCGGTCCGCCCCCCGGGCAGTCACGGCGATGACCGGGACCCCGCGGAGCTCGTCCTCGCTCCGGATCTGCTCCAGGACCGTGTAGCCGTCCACGTCCGGCATCAGGAGGTCCAGGATGATGGCGTCTGGCCGTCGCTCCCGAAGCAGCTCCAGGGCCTCCCGACCCCCGTAGGCCTTCCAGACGCGGTACCGCTTCGCGGCCGAGCCGATCATGCGAGCCAGCAGCCGCACCATCTCCGGATCGTCGTCCACGACGAGGATGCGCCGCACGTTTCCGCCCAGTCGCCCCAGGCTCGCCAGGAGGGATTCGCGAGAGACGGGCTTCACCAGGTATTCGGCCACGCCCAGCCGTCGACAGATGCCCTGGAGGTCGGGCAGCAGACACACGGCGAGGGGGAGATTGTGCGGCAGCTCGCGCACCCGCTGGAGCTTCTGCCAGCCCTCCTGCCAACCCGATGCCGTGACCACCAGCGCCTCGGCTGGCCGCGAGGGGACACCGCTGGCTGCCTCGACGCCGAACCCGTCCAGGTAGCGCTGGAACAGCTTGAGCTGGTCTGGTTCTCCATCCAGGACAGCCACCGTCCGGCCAGTGCTGGCCACCGGCCGAGTGGGAACTGGCCACGCAACCGGCAGCCCGGAGACCGGGGAAGGATCCCAGACGGGCAGCGACAGGTGGAACGTCGTGCCGACGCCCACCGCGCTCTCGACCGACATCGAGCCGCCGTGCAGGATGGCGAAGCGCTTGCTGATCGTCAGCCCGAGGCCGCTCCCCTCGTAGTGCCGCCCGGCCGGGTCGTTCACCTGTCGAAACTCGTCGAAGACGTGCGGCAGCTCGGCCTCGGGGATCCCCACCCCGGTGTCGGCAACGGCGATGTGCGCCTGCTCCCCGTCGCCGTCGACCTCGATCGTCACCCCACCGTGGTCAGTGAAGCGCGCGGCGTTGTTCAGCAGGTTGATCAGGATCTGGCGTATCCGCGTCCGGTCGACGTAGACCGGCGGCAGCGCGTCGGGGCAGTGGACGTCGAGGGAGAGCCCTCTGGCCTGGAAGATGACGTCGACCGTCGCCACGGCTTCCTGGACGATCCCGGGGAGAGACGCCCACTCCTTGGCGAGCCCCATCCGCCCCGCCTCGATCGAGCTGAGGTCGAGCACGTCGTCGATCAGCGTGGAGAGGTGACGAGCGCTCCGGTAGATGGCATTGAGGTCGCCGCGGTACGGGGCCGGCAGCGGCTCGCTGCCGTAGGCGTGCGGCGCCATCGCCATCATCTCGCTGAAGCCGATGATGAGGTTCAACGGCGTGCGCAGCTCGTGGCTGATGTTCGCAGCGAACTCGGCCTTGAGTCGCCGGGCCTCCTCGGCGACCTCGCGGGCCCGCGCCAGCTCCCGGTTGATCTCCTCGAGCCGGAGGTAGGCTTCGGTCAGGCTCTTGGAGAGCCGGCTAAGCTCCCCCTGCCGGTCCTTCAGCTCCTCGGTCTTCTCCAGCGCCTGGAGGTAGCTGCTCCACGACCAGTCCAGCGCCTGTTGGGTCGGCCGGGCGCCGGCCCAGCCGAGGAGCGCGCCGAGCCAGACCAGGCCGAGCGCGGCGGTGGCTGTCTCGGGCGCCAGAGCGCCATCGGATCCGCTCGCCAGAGCCAGGATGGCCCCGCTCGTCGCCCCGGCGACGACGAAGCCCCCGCGCCAGCCAAGCAGGATGCCGGCCAGCACGACGACGAGGGCGAAGGCGCTGGCGACGGGGTAGGTCGGGTACAGATAGACGCCGGCGACGACGGCGAGGCCGAGTCCGGTCGTGAGGATAAGCCCGGCCAGCGCCTGGCCCAGTGGGATGGCGAGGTAGACGAGGCCGGCCAGGGCGAAGAGCCCGGTCAGCAGCGCCCACCCGGCCGCCGGCGCCTCGCGCGGGGAAGCGACCAGGGCCATGCCATAGCCCACGGCCAGCAGCAGCAGGCCGAGAGTCATCGGCCCCAGCGCCTCGCCGCGCAGGTCGCCCAGGTCGAAGCGATTGGCGCCGGGCGGGGATCCACCGCGAGCGACCACCTGTCCAATCACCGCCGCTACCTCCTGGTGGACTGTAGCGCAAGTCCTGCAAGGAATTGCCACTGACGCTACGGTCGTCACGGCTCGGAGCGTGGGCCAATTCCTTGCGTGATTTCGGCTACGCTCCACTAGCTCACGTCGTGCGGGCTCCTCATCGTCCCCCTGCACCAGTGGAGGATCCTGAGGCTCGCCACGATCGCGTCCTAGTCCGGGTGTTGCGAGCTGGCTGGCCCACCGAAACGCGCCCGCGCCAGCGGGTTTTTTCGCCCTCGTGCCGCTTTTCGGCATCACCGGGACCAGGACAAGCTCGCCACGACTGCAGCATACAGGAAGATGCCGGGCCGACGCCAG
>JACPQP010000190.1 GCA_016190465.1 Chloroflexota bacterium | reverse complement strand
CGCCATCCCCCTCCCCGCGTCGGGCTCGGCTCAGGAACGGCGGGAAGGGGGGAGAGGTCCGCTCCCTCGCCCCCAGGTGACCATAAGCTAGCGCCTATGGGACGGAGCCCTCTGGCCGCCGTTCCTGAGCCAGATCCGTCAACGGACAGGGGGGAAGGACGGGGCGAGCGATGATCGGCGGCGGGATGGGCGGCGGGATGAGCGGCGGGATGGGCGGCGGGATGGGCGGCGGTGGCGTGGGAATGGGAGGCGGTGGACCCCGACACGCGCTCGGCGAGTACCACGCGGTCACCGGCAAGGCGTACGATCCACAGGTCGTGCGCCGGCTGATCCGCTACCTCGCGCCGCACCGCCGGGCGCTGCTCCTCGCGCTCGGCTACACGGCGGTCTCCGCGCTGGCCAGCCTGGCCGGCCCGTACCTTATCAAAGAGGCGATCGACGTATTCATCGCGGCAGGCGACGGGAGCGGCCTGAACCTGATCGCCGCCATCGCGGTCGCCGTTTACGCCGTCTACTGGGCGGCCACCTACCTACAAAACTACGCGATCTCCTGGGTCGGCCAGCGGGTGCTGCACGCGATGCGCCACCAACTCTTCGCGCACTACCAGCGGCTCTCGCTCCGCTTCTTCGGCACCCAGGAGAGCGGCGTCCTGATCTCCCGGTTGACCAACGACATCAACGTGATCAACGAGATGCTCTCCTCGGGCATCGTCAACATGCTCAGCGACCTGCTCATCCTCGGGGGCATCGTCGCCATCATGCTGTCGATGAACTGGAAGCTCGCGCTCCTCACGTTCTCGGTCGTGCCACTGATGGTCGTCGCTACGCTGGTGTTCACTGAGAAGGCCAAGCGTGTCTACCTGGAGACGCGCGAGAAGATCGGTCGCGTGGCTGCCGACCTGCAAGAGAACATTTCCGGCGTGCGGGTGGTCCAGTCGTTCTCCCGCGAGCAGGTCAGCCGAGCCCGCTTCGCCCAGCGCAACGCCGAGAACCGGGATGCCAACATCCGGGCCGTCGCGCTGTCTTCGGTCTTCATGCCCACGGTCGAGCTCATCAGCATGCTGGCCCTGGCGATTGTCCTCTGGGTCGGGGGCACCGGGGTGCTGCGCGGTACCGTCACGCTCGGGGTCGTCGTCGCGTTCATGGCCTACGTCAACCGGTTCTTTCAACCGATCCGCGAGCTGAGCCAGGTCTACAACACGCTTCAGGCGACGATGGCCGGGTGCCAGCGCGTCTTCGAGCTGCTGGACACGCCCCCCGAGATCGACGATCGTCCCGACGCGATCCCCATGCCCCCGATTATCGGGCGGGTCGAGCTCCACGACGTGTGGTTCGGCTACATCCCCGGCGAGCCCGTGCTGAAAGGGCTGAACCTCGTCGCCGAGCCGGGGCAGACCGTGGCGCTGGTCGGACCGACCGGCGCCGGCAAGACCTCGATCGTCAGCCTGATCGGTCGCTTCTTCGACGTCAACTCCGGCTCGGTCTGGATCGACGGGATCGACATCCGCCGGGTGACGCTGGCCTCCCTGCGCGCTCAGATGGGGGTCGTGTTGCAGGAGCCCTTTCTCTTCTCGGGAACGATCGCCGACAACATCCGCTACGGACGACTGGACGCCACGGCTGCCGAGATCGAGGAAGCGGCGCGCCTGGTTGGCGCCGGGGAGTTCATCGAGCGGTTGCCATCGGGCTACCGGACGCCGGTTGCCGAGCGCGGGATCAATCTCTCGGTCGGCCAGCGGCAGCTCCTCTCATTCGCCCGGGCGCTGCTGGCGAACCCGCGCATCCTCATCCTCGACGAGGCGACCGCCAGCGTCGACACGCGCACCGAGCGGCTGATCCAGGGGGCGCTGGCGACACTCTTGAAGGGGCGCACCTCGTTCGTCATCGCCCACCGCCTCTCGACGGTTCGCCACGCCGACCAGGTGCTCGTCGTCGTCGACGGAAGGATCGCCGAGCGCGGCACCCACCCGGAGCTGCTCGCCGCCCAGGGCGTCTACCACCACCTGTGCCTGACCCAGCTCAGGATGCAGGAGGAGGCATCGGCAACCGGACGGTGAACGTGGCGCCCTGGCCAGGACCCGCGCTGGCGGCGTCGATCTCGCCGCCGTGGGCGCGCACGATCTGCTGGGCAATGGCCAGTCCAAGTCCCATGCCCCCACTGCTTCGCGCCCGTGACGGATCGGCCCGGTAGAACCGCTCGAAGACGTGCGGCAAGTGCTCGGAGGCGATCCCCTCGCCGGTGTCGATCACCTGCACTTCGACCAGGCCTCGGCTCGTGCCGGCTCGTGGCCCATCAGGCCTTCCCCCTTCTGCAATCTGAGATCTCGAATCTGCAATCCGCATTTCGGGGCAGGCTGCCCGCAGGGTGATCCGGCCACCGGCGGGCGTGTGGCGGAGGGCATTGGTCAGCAGGTTGCGAATGACCTGGGCCAGCCTGGCCTCATCGGCCACCAGCGGCGGTAGATCGGGGGACAGCTCGACGGCAAGCGTAACATGCCGACCCGCTGCCTCGGTCCGGAAGGCCGCCGCTGTCTGCTCGAGCAGTGGCGCCAGCTCGACCGTCCCACGATCAAGGGAGAAGCGTCCGGCGTCACCCAGTGAGAGGTCGCGCAGATCGGCGACCAGATGGACCAGCGCGTCGACCTCCTCCTGGATGGTCGCCAGGTTCGGCGCGTCCGGCGGCAGCACCCCGTCGCGCATCGCCTGGACCGTTCCGCCGATCACCGTCAGCGGAGTCCGCAGCTCGTGGGCGACGTCGGCGACGAGGTAGCGCCGGGCCTGCTCGGTGCGCTCCAGCGACTCGGCCATCTGGTTGAAGGCGTGGGCAAGCTGGCCAATCTCGTCCTCGCCGCCTGCGCCGGAAGTGACACCGATGCGCTCGTCCAGATGGCCGTGGGCGATCCGACCGGCGACGCGAGTCAGGTCACGCAGCGGCCGGACGATGCGCCGGGCCAGCAACCCGCCGATGGCCAGCGCCAGCACGGTCGCCCCGACCGCCGCCAGGGCGATGGACTGGTTCACCCGCTGCAGGAAACCTCGCTCGGCTTCGGCCAGCGGCGGGCTCGCCTGCGCCAGCGCCAGCTCCGCCGGTCCAAAGCCCTGCCCCATCATCTGTTCCATCATCGGCCCCATTTGCCACATTGGTTGCCACATGGGGGCCCGCGGGGCCGGCGTGATTGGCCGCCAGGCGAGCCGACCAGCCTCGGGCGGCCGAGCCAGGAGATAAAACGTGCCGAGCACTCGCCCCTGGTCGAGGACCGGTACGCCACTCCCCAGCGGGAGGTCTCCAGCCGGCCGGCCGAGCCACTCGCGCCCGGAGTCGACCACGATTCGTCCCGATGGATCGGCGACGACCGCCCGGCCGATCCCTTCCACGGCCAGACCCTCGAAGATCAGCGCCACGTCATCCCACGAGCCTGTCTGCCGGTAGGCCTCGCCGGCCAGTTCGGCCTGGTGGGTCACGGCCATCCACTGCCGCATCGACAGATAGGACTCAAACTCGGCGGCCGTGCGGCGGTTGGTAAGCATTGCCACCAGCCCGATGCTGACCAGCACGGCCGCGGCGAACGCGGCGAGCAGCTTCGCCGTGAGGCTACGACGGAGCAGGCTCATGGTTATCCCCCAGCTTGTAGCCGACGCCAAACACCGTGAGCACGTGGCGCGGATGCCGCGGGTCCGGCTCCAGCTTGCGGCGGAGATTCTTGACGTGACTGTCGATCGCCCGCTCGTACCCCTCGAACGCCTGGCCCTGGATCGCCTCGAGGAGCTGCAAACGAGTAAAGACCCGGCCAGGCTGCCGGACCAGGGTCGCGAGCAGCTCGAACTCGGTGGGGGTGAGCGCGAGGAGCTCGGCGCCCCGCCAGGCCTCGTGGCGATCCATATCGAGCCGCAGCTCGCCGCGTTGCACTACCCCGTTTGCCAGGCCGGTCGACCGGCCGCCGGCCCGGCGCAGCACCGCGTGGACCCGGGCGAGCAGCTCCTTTGGGTCGAACGGCTTGACCACGTAATCGTCGGCGCCAAGCTCCAGCCCGACGATCCGATCCGCTACATCGTCGCGCGCCGTCAGCATGATGATCGGCACATCGGCAGTCATCGGCTCGCGGCGTAGCGCCCGGCAGACGTCCCAACCGGACACTTCCGGCAGCATCAAGTCGAGGACCACCATGTCGGGCCGCTCGCGTCGGACCAGATCCAGCGCCAGCCGCCCATCGGCAGCGGTCAACACCTGGAAGCCATCCCGCTCGAGATAGGCCCGGACGATCCGCACGATCTTCACCTCGTCGTCGACGAGCAGGATCTTCCTCCCGGCCATCGCTTCCACCTCGCGGTCGCGTCGCGCAGCCGACAGCGGGCTGCTCCTGGTATTATCCCATGAAGGAAGAGAATCTGCCGCGCCTCGATCAGCGCTCCCTCCAGTGAACCTCTTGCCTCATCGGCTGGCCTGTGGTATCGTATGAAAAAAGCGCAAACTATGTCGTCTGAAAACGGTGGCGCGGCAAGACAGATGAGGTGCAGAAGATGCAGATCGGCGTGACCGACAGCCCGACCGGCCAGCAGCTTCGCCTGGAGGGATCTCTGACGATGTCGTCGGCCGAGGAGTTGAAACGGCAGTACCGCGCGTCGCTGGAGCAGGGATACGTGCGTTTTGTCGTCGACCTTGGCGGGCTCTCCTACGTGGACAGCACTGGCCTTGGCGCGCTGATCGGCCTCCTGAAGAGCGCCCGAAGCCGCGGCGGCACGGCCATCTTCTACGGCGCTCCGCCGATCATCCGCCACATCATCGAATTGACCCGCCTCGACCAGGTCCTCACCCTCTGCGACAACCGGGCCCAGGCCGAGCAGGCCGTGGCGACGCCGAGCTCGATGGCCCGACCCTAGACCACTTCCAGCCCGTCTCGCTCCAGCAGTGGGGGGTACGGCGCGTGTGGCTCGCTCTGATACCAGAACGCCACCGAGGCGATGTCGTCTTGCAGCGGCAAGTAGCGGCGTCCAAAGCCAAGGCGCCAGCCCAGCGCCTGGATTGTGACCCGGAGGTCTTCCTCGAAGCGGATCGGGTCCATGATGTGCCAGCGGTACAATCCGAAGCGCTGCTGGCTCTGGAAGAGGCCGTCGGGCTTGATCAGTTGCGAGAAGCCGAGGAACGGAGTCGAGTACAGGCCGTACTCGCCTTTGGGCTGCTGAAAGCACCAGGCGCCGCCAAAGTAGTCCTCCGTCCCGGTGCCGCAGATGGTCGGGAACTCCCCGTCACCGTCCAGGTAGAACTTGATCTCTCCCTCTCCCCACCAGCCGCTGTTGTTCACGCCCCAGGCCATGTAGGTGCCAATGTAATGTCCCCGTCCCCGCACGCCCTCGAGAATCGTGTGCACCGCCTTATAGGGGAGCGGGTTGTTTCGCCGCCACTGGGCGTGGAAGTAGGCCGCGTCCTCCGGCACCTCGGTCAGAGTGTAGTCGATCTGGTAATACAGCGTGATCGGGTCATCGGCCAGGCTCTCGAGCGTAATCCTGGCTGACTCGCGGAACGGCATTGGCCAATAGGAGTTCATCCCGCCCGCCGGATTGACGGCCACCGGCAGCGAGTTCACGTTGGAAAGCTGACACCAGCCGTTGCAGAAGAAGTCGCCATAGGGGGTCTCGACCGACGGGCGCTCCTCGCCGTCCCAGTAGGCCCGCAGCACCAACCGCCGCCAGGCGCCGGGCTGGCAGGTCATCCACATGTGCTGGATGGCCCCCGGGCCGGCGATGTCGGCCAGGACGACTGTGCCATGCGGAGCGATGTGGATCGACGGAGAGATCTTCCAGCCCTGCCCCAGGTCGCGGGCGTACTGAGCGCCGGTCCCTTCGGTGGCCATGCCGCCCTTGCCCTTATCACCGGCGGGGTTCTCCGCGCTGATCGAGCGCGTCCTGGCCCGAGACAACCGTGGAAGGTTGCCCAGCCCCATGTTGAGTCCATCGAAGCCGTTCATCGCGATGACATCCTCACCCAGTACTGGGTACTGAGGACTGAGTGCCCCCGGACCCATTCAGTACTCAGCACCCAGTACTCAGTTAAGTAGGTATCAGAAAGTTTTTGATAGTTTTGGGGACACCCCAAACCCCGCCAGGCCGGGCGGCGGCCCTTCCTGGACCTTCCCGGGACACGGGGTGAACTTTCCCTGACCTACTTAAGACGAAGCGGGTAGCGCCCGTACTGGCGACCGGCTGCTACGTAGGCCCGAATGTTCTCCTCCGGCGTGAGGCTGGAGACCTGATCACCCGTCGAGAGGATGAAGCCGCCGCCGGGTCCGGCGATGCGGATGCACTGTCGCACCTCCTCCTCGACCATCTCGGGCGTCCCCTCCAGCAGCGTCTCGATCGTCCGGACGTTCCCTTTGAGAACGAATCGTCTTCCCCATTTGGCCTTCAGTTCGGCCAGATCGACGTTGCCACCGGGGGGCGCCTCGAGGCACTCGATGGCCGTCAGGTCCGTATCCGCAAGTGCGTCCAGCACTTCCCGTGACTTCCCTCACAAGTGAAGGTTCGTGGGTACGCCGTAGCTCCTGGCCACCGCCGTGACGCGCTTGATGTGCGGGATGTTGTACTCGTTGTAGATGGCCGGCGAGATGCACGACAACGAGGAGACCGGTCCCCCCACCCGGACCTCGTCCGGCTGGAGCTTCTCGCAGGTGGCGGCCACGCACTCCTCCGCCCAGCACGTGTACGCCGCGAACGCCGCACCCAGCTTCTCGGGATAGTCCGCGAGGTCGTAGATGGTCTGCTGAACCCCACGGAAGGCCGCCCACCAGCCAAGCGGATCGGTTGCCTCGATGGACCCGACTGCGCCCAGGTCACCCATCGCCTCCCTGGCCCGCTGAAAGGTCGTCGTCCCGCGTTGCCACGGGTCGGACAGCAGCGCCAGCGCCTTCTCGATCAGACTCTCGACATCCTCGTCCTGGGAGTAGATGCGCTCGGCCGGCGAATCGGATGGGTAGTAGGTCGACCAGGTGAGTGGACCAGCAGTCGTGTGCGCCGTGGACTTCACCGTCAGGCCGGCCGCGGACCGCGCCGTGACCTCTCGCGCGATCTCCGGCCGAGCCGGCGCGTCCAGCGAGCAGTAGAACAGGCCGTCGATGCCGTAGTAGCGCACCATGTCGACGTAGGCGCGCCACAGCGGCGGATCCTGGTAGTAGTAGACCTCCCAGAACGGCTTTCCCGTCAGCTTGGCCGGGCACATGATGAGCATGTCCGGGCTCACCGGAACCGTGTCAGGTTCTTCCCACCGGTAGACGGCCCTGATCCGTTCTCGGCTGGTCATCGTCTTGGCCACTGGTCTCTCCCTCAGACGTAGCGCCGGCCCTCGTCGAGCATGATCAGGTAGCTCTCGAGGGGAATGTAGTTGGCGACGGTGTTGCCGGTGCCCAGGCAGTAGCCACCACCCGGCTGGCACACGTCCAGCACCTCGCGCACCCGGCCCCGGATCTCCTCTTCGCTGCCTCGGCAGAGCAGGTCCACGTCGATCCCCCCGATCACGGCGATCCGGTCTCCGTACAACTGTTTGGCCTCGGTTACGGGCAGAATCACGTCCTCAAACGACTGCTTCCCGTCGATCCGGACGTCTTCGATGAGGGGCTCCATGATGTCCTTGAGGTTGCCACAGGAGTGAAGGAGGTAGATCTTCCCCTGCTCGTGGGCCATCGCGGCCCACTTTTTGTGCCAGGGAAGCGCCTTCTCGATCAGCACCCGCGGGTTGATCATCGTCTGGGTCTTGTGGCCCATGTCGTCCGCCCCGAACAGGATGTCCAGCCGCGGTATCTGGAGCATCACCCGGGTGACCGCAGTCTGGAGCGCACCTGCTCGCTCGAACACCGCGTCCACCAGATCGGGCTGGTCGTAGAGAGCGTAGCACAACCGCTCGTAGCCGAACATCCGCGTGACCCACTCGAAGACCGTGTGGGATCCGGCCAGAGAGTAGATGCCCATGTCGTCCGGCAGGTTCCGGGCGAGCCACTCCAGGTTGTCGGTTCGGATCTCTTCGGGCTTCGGCCAGGGATACGCCTCGAAATCGGCCCACGACTGGACCGGGCCATCGCGCTCGCTCATCCACCGCCGGGTGCCCCGGGACTGACCGGCGATCTGGGTCGAATCCTCGGCGGGCAGGCGATTCCAGGTGAATCCGGACCACTGGACGGCGCAGACGACGGCGTCATAGCCGAGGAAGCGTTGCACGGCGACCTGCCGCCGCAGCGCGTAGTGCGGGTCTTCGGGATCGAGGTCTGCGTCGACCCCGAAGACCCGACACACCGCGTCCGAGATCTCGGGATCGGCGAAGAGCTCCAGGTTGTGCACACGGTGGGGCGTCCCCTGACGCAGCAGGTTGGCCTTCAGCCCTTCGTAGTCCGGCTTCACCGGCTGCCGGAGCAGCCGACTCAAGTCTCCCACGCTGTCTCCTCAACAGAGGGGGTTGGGGGTCGGGGGTCGGG
>JACPQP010000174.1 GCA_016190465.1 Chloroflexota bacterium | reverse complement strand
GTCGCGACGGCGCTCCCGCCGAGGCGCTGGGGGCCAGCGCCGACCGGGTGGCCGGCGTCAGGTAGCAGTCGACGGCCTGCCCCATCAGGTCGGGGATGACGACCTGCGTGTAGGTGCTGGCGACCGCGAGCAGGCCGACGGCGATCAGGACGAGGCGGTAGGCCTTGAAATAGGCCCAGAAGCGCGCCAGCGTCTCGCTCACCGCTCGGGGCTTCCTCGCCTCCTCGCGCAGGATCCAATCGTGACTCATCATGGCGCCATACCTGCCTTCGCCGGAACGCCGGCCGCGACCTCCGGCGCGTGCGTCGAGTCGTCGACGAGCTGGGAGTTGTAGATCTCGGCGTAGTGCTCGGACGACTCCAGCAAGCTCTCGTGGTTCCCGCGTGCCACAATCCGCCCCTGGTCCAGCACCAGGATCTGGTCGGCGTTCAGCACCGTGCTGATGCGCTGGGCGATGACGAACGACGTCCGGCCTTTCATCAATGACACCAGCGCGTTCTGAATGCAGTATTCCGTCGCCAGGTCGACGCTGCTCGTCGAGTCGTCCAGGATGAGGATGCGCGGGTCCATGAGCAGCGCTCGGGCAATGGCGATGCGCTGCTTCTGCCCGCCGCTCAGCGTCGAGCCGCGCTCAGCGACCGGCGTGTCGTAGCCCAGCGGAAACTCGACGATGAAGTCGTGCGCGGCCGCGGCCTTCGCCACGGCGACGATCTGGTCCATCGTCGCCTCCGGCTTCCCGTAGGCGATGTTGTCGCGGATCGTGCCGCCGAACAGCGTCGTCTCCTGGAGGACGATGCCGATCTGGGCGCGCAGGCTCTCCACCGTCACGTCGCGCACGTCGTGTCCGTCGACCAGCACGCGCCCCTCGGTCGCGTCGTAGAACCGGGGCAGCAGGTTGATGATCGTCGTCTTGCCGCTGCCGGTGGCGCCGAGCAGGGCAATGGTCTGGCCGGCCTCGGCGGTGAAGGAGACGTGGCTGAGCACCGGGTCGCCCCCCGCGAAGTAGCGGAAGGTCACGTCGTCGAACTCGACCCGCCCGGAAAGGCCGGCCAGCTCGATCGCGTCGGGCTTGTTCCCGATGTCGTTTCGGGTGTCGAGGATCTCGAAGATGCGCTGGGCCGACACCGCGGCCTGCGACATCAGGTTGATGATGAACCCGAGCTGGCCGATGGGGAAGAAGACGTAGGCGAGGTAGAGGCTGAACTTCTGCCACTCGCCCAGGGTGAGCGTCCCCTGGATGATCTGACGACCGCCGAAGTACAGCACCGCGACCTGGCCGAGGTTGGCGATCATCATGACGCACGGGAACAGGAACGAGAACGTCCCGGCCACCCGGATCAGTTGGCGCCGGAGATCGTCCGCCGACTGGGCGAAGCGCACCTGCTCCTCCGGCTCCCGCGCAAAGGCCCGGACGACCCGGAGGCCGGCCACGTTCTCCTGGAGGATCGTGTTGAGCCGGCTGATGCGCAGTTGCACCCGCATGAACAATGGCTGGACGATGGCGCCGAAGGCCAGAAACACCAGGAAGGCCATCGGCAGGATCGGCAGGATCACCAGGGTGAGCGAGGAATTGCTGAACCACAGGACGGCGAGCGTGGCGATGAGCAGCAGGAAAGACTGCGAGGCCATCACCAGGCCCTGCCCCAGGAACAGGCGCACCTTCTCCACGTCGTCGGTGGCCCGGATCATCAGTTGACCGGTCTGGTTGCGATCGTGGTAGCTGAACGAGAGGCGCTGGATCTTCGCGAACAGCTCGTTGCGGAAGTCGAACGCCACGTTGTGCGAGACCCGCTCGGCGTTGTACTGCTGACCGAAGGCGAAGAGCGCGCGGACCGCCGCGAAGACGACGATCGCGACCATCGCGCCGAGCAACGCCTGGGTCGCCCCGTCGCGGTCGGCGTGCAACTGAGCGACGGTGGTGTGGAGGCCCTGCGCGGCGGCGGTCTGCGCATCCGGCGGCAGCCCGACGATCTGGCCCAGCGTGACGCCCCGGACGATCCGGTCGATGATCTTCTGCACCAGTTGGGGGACCACCAACTGCGCCAGGGTCGCGACGAACAGCGACCCGTAGGCCAGCGAGGCGAGACGTCGGTAGCGCCCGACGTACCCGATAGCCCGGCCCAGCACCCGGAAGCTGGGGCGGGCCGGGCCGCCGGCCCCACCCCCGCGGCCGGCCGGGCCACCACGGGCGTCACCGCGCGGCTTCGCCCTCGCCGGGTCTGCCGCGCCAGGGGAATGGGCATGACGATTCGCGCGTCGCATCATCGCTCGAGTGCCTCCCGATATCTCGCCGCCAGGTCTGCTCGGGGCGCCACGTGCCACTGGGGGGCGCTGTCAGCTCTCTCCAGTTTCCTGCCCGATGTCGCGCTCGAGCGCGTCAAGGTACCTGTCCATCAGGCGGAGGACCTCCTCGCGCTCGCCGGGCTCAAGGCGCGCCAGCGTCTGCGCCAGGTGCTCGCGCTGGCGCGCCGCCAGATCGTCCAGCAGCGAGATCGCCCGCTCGGTCAGCCGCACCTGGACCGCCCGGCGGTCGGCGGGGTCCATCGCGCGCTCGACGAGGCCGTTCTCCTCCAGCCGGGCCACGATGCCGGTGGTCGTCGCCGACGACGTGAGCAGCCGGTGGGCGAGGTCGCCCATGCGGCAGGCGTCACCGCAGCGGCGCATGACCTGCAAAGTGCAAAACTGCGGCACTGTGAGGCCTCGCCCGCCGACGATGTGGTCCAGCCGCTTCCGCTCGAGCCGCAGCAGGCGCACGATGGCGCGGGACAGCCGGTCGGCCTGGGCAGCCGACAAAGGGGTTGACACCACGGCCTACCCCTCCGAAATCTCGTGGCACCAATATCTCGTTGCACGAAATATTAGCACGCCGAATGGCTTTCGTCAAGGCGGGCCCTCACCCGCCCAAGGGCATAGGCACTGTGGGTTGGCTGGCGGTTGAGACTGCGCCAGGCGCCGCCGACCGCCGAGGGCCTTCACCCGCCTGATTGGCCCACGTACTCGTGCGCCTGCTCGGCCAGCCAGGGCCAGGTCGCGGCCTGTTCAGCGGGGACGTGCACCCACTCCTTGAAGGCGTTCCCCTCGCCGCGGGGATCGAACAGGCGAGCGCCCGCGATCCGCAGGGCCGCGGCGTGGGCCGGCCCCGCCAGCTTGAAGGCGACGTCGCCGCCGAACAGCACGGCGAAAGCCTTCCCGTCTACCTTCAGACACGTCTTGCCGAACCATTTGCTCCGGGCCACCCGGGGGTTGCCGGCGAACCACTGGGCCAGCGCGTCGAAAGTCACACTCGCGTCGCTCACGATCGCAGGGTCCTCCCGTTGGGCAAGGATGGTGATGCTCTCTCAGCCGGCCCTCAGCAAACTCTCAGCCCCCGTTCAGGAGACTATCCGAAGCTGGTAGCCGTCAGCGACTGGATTATAATGCCGAGGAGGCGGTGACGCCATCCGCCTCGTCAACTATCGTTCCCAGGAGGCACGATGACACGGCGTCATTCCCCATCCCGTCGGCGGCGCTGGGGCATCCGGAAGGTGTTTCTGGTGGTCGGCGCCCTGGCGCTGGCTGCGCTGGCGGTGGTCCTCCTCCGTCCGGGCACCCCCGCGCCAGAGACGGCCGCCGAGACAAGCGGGGCCGTCGGGTTGGTCGCCCTCAACCCGACCGTCGACCTCGGCCGCGTCCCGTTCGACCGCCAGGCCGTCGGTCGGTTCGAGCTGGTCAACCGCAGTGATCGTCCGGTGCGTATCGTGGAAGCACCGACCGTGAGAACGGTCGATGGGTGTTGACCGTCTCAGCCGACCGTCGGTGCGACGGTGATTACCCCCGGCGAGAAGACCACGGTGACCTATCCGTTCGTTATGCACGAGGGCATGGGCGGGCCGCATCTGTTCGAGATCACGCTCAAGACCGACAGCCAGGAGGCTCCTTCGGTGGTGCTGCGCTTGAAGGCATACGCCGGGGGATGAGGGCCACTCCCGCGCCGGGGGTTACGGCCCTCTCCCCCTGCCCCCTCTCCCACCAGGGGGAGAGGGGGTCGGGCTCCCTTTCCCCAGGATTGGCAGCTCCCCGCGCGAAGACCTCAGCGTATTGGCCGGGGAGAGGGGGTCGGGCTCCCCTTCCCCCAGGATTGGGGGCTCGAGCTCAGGAACGGCGGTCGGGGGATGAGGGCCACCCCGCGCACCGGCGATTCCGCGATCTCCCTCCGGGGTGAGTGATAACCGGCGGTTGCGGTTGGCCCGGGCCGCCGGTATACTTCTTGTGGAAGCGCCCGCGTACGGTTGTGCGCGGGCGCCTTTGTCCGGGTTGAATCGTAGGGGCTGGCCCCTGTGCCTGCCCCCCACCTATCGTGGCCGATGCCGATGGTCGAGATACGCGCGCGCGAGGAGCGCGCTCAAGAGGACATAAGTGTCGAGGCCGAGCAGCGCGAGAAGCGGTTCGTCGCGCTGACCTCGGTGGTCGCGGCGGTTGGGC
>JACPQP010000194.1 GCA_016190465.1 Chloroflexota bacterium | reverse complement strand
GTGGTGGAGGCCGTGCGGGGGTACGCCCTCACCCCAACGCCTCTCCCGCGGGGAGAGGGGAGCGGCCCTCACCCCGGCCCCTCTCCCCACGGGAGAGGGGCCGGGGGTGAGGGCGTACCCCCGCCGGAGGGGCTTAGGGGGAGGTAGGCCCCGGACGCTCCACCGCGAAGCCGGCTTCCTCCCACGCCGAGAGACCGCCCGCGATGAGAAACGTGTTGGCGTAGCCGCGCCGCTCGAGGATCGAGAGGGCCGTCGCCGCCCGTGACTGGTGGCCGCAGTGTGTGGCTATCGGCCCGTCGTGAAGCAGCGCGAGGTCGGCGGCGGCGAGGGCGCCGGCTTCGACGTGGTGTGCCCGGGAGATGTGACCGGCCCGCCATTCGGCGTCCTGCCGAACGTCCAGCACGACCAGCGGCTCGCCCCGGGCGAGCCGCGCGCGCACCTCGGCGACGGTAAGCACCGGCAGGCGCTCCACCGGTAAGTGGGCCTGCTCCCAGGCGGCCATTCCGCCGGCCAGGTAACCCGGCAGGTTGTCGTAGCCGATGCGGATGAGCTGCCGCACGGCCTCCTCGTGGGCGTCCGACGCATCCGAGACCAGGATCACCGGGGTGCCGAAGGGCACTACCCAGCCAACCCAGGTGGCGAAGGCCGGACGGAGCTCGACGTGATAGGCGCCGGGAATATGCCCTTCGGCGTAACGGAGGACCGGCCGCAAGTCGACCACGGCCTCGCCGCGGCTCTGCCGCGTCTGCACTTCGCGGGGCGGCAACGGTGCCAGCGCGGGCAGCCCACCGAGCACACGCGGCCCACGCTGGTTGATCGCGCGCGGCTGGCCGAAGTAGGCCGGATAGCTCGGCAGGCTTCGCAGGAGCTCGGCGGCAAACTCTTCAGGCGTGGCGAGCTGGAGCAGCGGGTTGAACTGGCGCTCCCAGCCGATCGTGGTATGGTGAGCCGCGCTGGTGACAGCGGCGCAGAAAGAGCCGGCGCCGTGGGTTGGATAGACCGCGACGTCGTCGGGTAGGCGCAGGATCTTGTCGTGGAGACTGTGGAAGAGTTGGTGGGCAAGCCCGACCGTGTGCTCGTGGTCGACCAGATCGGTGCGGGCGACCGCGCCGACGAGCAGGCTCCCACCGCTGAAGAGCACCGGAGGCTGGTCCGGCGCGCCGAGGTCCTCGGCGAGGTAGCTGAGGTGCTCCGGCGTGTGCCCGGGCGTCGCGAGGGCAGTGAGCTTGACGTCGCCGACGACGACGTGATCGCCGTCGGCCAGCGGCAGGTGGTCGAACCCGAGCTCCGCGGCGGCGCTCGCACAAGTCCGCGCTCCCACGCGAGCGGCGAGCTCGCGACTGCCAGAGATGAAGTCGGCGTGAAGGTGCGTCTCGAAGGCGTGAGTGATGCGCACCCCGGCGACCGCGGCGGCATCCAGGTAGCGATCGACGTCGCGCTGCGGGTCGATCAGGGCCGCTACCCCAGCCTGCTCGGAGATGAGCAGGTAGCTCGAGTTCCCAAGCCCCTCGTCGATGAACTGGCGAATGCGCATCGTCCCCCTCCGTCCTCGTCGGTACGGACCCAACCACAAAGACACCAAGAACACGAAGAAGTAGTGCATTTCCGTTGCCACGGAGCTCGAACCTACATCGAGCGCTTGAGGTACCGCGCCGACTCCGGGAGCGTCTCGTCGGCCGGCGGGGGAACGCGGCACTCCAGAGCCATGTAGCCCTGGTAGCCCGCGTGCTGGAGAGTGGCGAAAGGCGTGGCGAAGTCGGTGTGGCCAAGGCCGGGGAGCTGCCGGTTGCTGTCGGCCAGGTGGATGTGCCGCACGAAGTCTCCCGCCTCGGCCAGGCTCCGCGCGATGTCCGCCTCCTCGATGCTCATGTGGAAGAAGTCGGCCATCAGCTTGAGGCCGGGGCTGCCGACCTCCTGGCAGATCGCCACACCTTCTCTCAGGTCCTTCGGGATGTGGGCCTCGTAGCGGTTGAGAGGCTCCAGAAGCAGCAGCACGCCGGCATCCTCGGCAAAGGGGGCCAGCTCCTGTCTCAGGAGCTTGACCAGCAGCGCCCGCTCGAGCTCCACGGGAGTGGAGAGCGGCGAGAGATCCGGCACCTCCGGCTTGCCAAACAGGGGCACGAAGATGAGGCCGACGGCGCCGACCTCGGCCGCGATGGCCAGGAGCGCCCTCATCTCGGCGATGGTCTGATCGCGGGTGGGCTTGTCCGGCGAGAGCAGCAGCGGCGTGAAGCCGCCACAGATGGTCGAGGCCCGGACCGGGCTAGCGGCGAGGGCCGCCTTGATCTCCGGCACCCGCTCCCGGAGCCCCCGGCCGTTCAGCTCGACGCCCTCGTAGCCCCAACGGTGAAGGTTGGCCAGCTTTTCGGCAAAGCTCTGGCCGGGCACCAGTCCTTCCTGACAGGCCAGTTTCATGGTGGTGTCCTCCTTACTCGTGTTCGATGTCCGGGTCTTGACCGCCAAGACCCTGTTTGCCGCACCGGACGACCAATACGGCCGGTATCCGGTGATAGCCCGGCTGGCGGGTGGCGATGTCGCCCTCTGCCCGGGGCTCGCCCAGCCGTCGCACGGCAAACCCCGCGCGAGCTACGCTATTCACGTACGTGCTCAGCGTGCGATGATAGGCCCCAACCCGGCCCCGGACGCCGGCCGCGTAGTCCGAGCGCCAGAAACCCTCCGCGAAGTATTCGCCTACCTCGCGAGCAGGCATCCCATTCGTCTTCGCCACCCACTGTGAGGCCGGCGTTTGGAAACACGGATGGATCATCCAGAGCATACCATGCTGGTCGACCAGCCGCAGAGGTGTCCTTTTCGCGCCTTTCGCTCGTTTCGTGGGGGGCGCCACACGTTTGTGGCATCGCCCGTGGCGCGGGAACGGCCCTCATCCCCCGGCCCCTTCCCCCAATCCTGGGGGAAGGGGAGCGGCGTGACTCCACCCCCTCTCCCATTATTGTGAGAGGGCTCAGGGGGTGAGGGCAGTCCAGTGCACTGGCCTGACGAATTGCGTAGAATTGCAGGAGAAAATCGGCTCTTCCTCCTGCAATACCTCGGGGGAGGCGACGATGAGTGGCGACGGGCACGGCCTGGCGGTCCACCACATCTTGAGCTTCGGCGGTGGCGTGAACAGCGTTGCCCTGATGATTCTGCTTCTGCGGGAGCGGCTTCCAC
>JACPQP010000180.1 GCA_016190465.1 Chloroflexota bacterium | reverse complement strand
GTCCCAATATTTCTCACGGTCCAATCGCCCTTCGCGCTCCAACACCTTCTTGCGTGCTTCGCGCCCCAACCCTTTCACGTGGGCTCCCAGCGAACCGCCACCCCTTTCGCGCCTTTCGTGCCCTTTCGCGCCTTTCGTGGTCCAAACGTCCCCGCGGTCCAGACGTCCCCAGCGGTCCCAGCGCCCCCCTCACTCCAGCTCCGCCAGGCTCTCCTGGATCTCCTTCAACTCTTCCCGCGTCAGCCCCCACACCCGCGCCGCCAGCTCGTCGATCTCCGCCTCGATTGCCGCCACCCGCGCCGAGTCTCCACGCCCGGTCGCCTCGTGCGCCTCCTGGGAGAGCGCGGCAAGCTGCTGGTGCACCGGGTTGCCAGCGTCGAAGCGGGGGATGCGCACCCGCTGCATGATGTGCGGATCGGGATGCAGCACGATGTAGTTCTGGACGACGAAGCGGCTCGGCGCCGAGTTGAGGGTGGCGCAGACGAAATGCGCCTCGGCTTGCTCCTGGCACGGGATCAAGATGAGCGTGTGGTCTGGCACGATGCAGCGGGGCATCCCATCGGCTCCGATGCCCTGTTCCGCGACCGCCGCATCGAGCCGATGCGCCACCTCCCGCCACACCACCTTGTACGGCGCGAAGGTGTACCCGCTGATGTTGAACATCGAGTAGAACGGGTCATCCTCGTCGAAGTAGCGGCGATATCCGGAGCGCTGGCGTAGCGGCTCCTCGAACCGCTTGAGGTAGGCGTAGGTCTTGGGATACGTCACCCGGAGCCATGCCTCATCGTAGCCGCGCCGCTTCTCGGGGTCCTGCGCCATCAGGATGTGCGCCTGGGGGGCGGCCCGCCATCGTCCCACGTCCCGCCCCCGGAGCAGCGGGTAGAGCAGGTCGGGCTCGACGGCCGCCTGGATGTTCTCCACCTCGCGCTTCGCGCCCTCGGTCAGGTTGCTGACGACCACCAGACCATCCGGTCGGTTGAGCACGATTTCGACCCAGTAGACCCCGTTCAGCCACGTGCAGGCGCCGGCTCTTGCCTCGTAGTCGGATGCTCCCAGTACCTTCCGCACGGCCTGAAGCGCCTTCGCCCGTCCGGTGATCCAGGGCGAAGTCGGGTCACCATCGTCCACCGGCCTGGCCACGAACTCGCGATAGGTGGCGATCTTCTGCCGGGTAATCTCGTCCAGGGTGAGATCCTCGGGGACGACGCTTCCCCCGTCAGGCCTGTACCAGTGCGAGTACGGCACCGGATAGGTCGTCTGGCGACCCCGCTGCAACACGACGATGGCCGTGCGGTTGGTGGCCCCCTCGAAGGGCTTGAGTTCGGCCATGTCGTCGACGACGCGGACGCCCACCGGCGCGCCGCTCCCCAGGACGAAGCGGCGGAACCCCTGGCCAGCGCCCGAGGTCTTGAAGACGCTCTGGGTGATGATGAAGCCCAGCTTCCCGCCGTCCTTCAGGTAGTCGTCCATCGCCACGGCGGACATCAGCATCGAGATGTCCTTCTTCCCCTTGCCCAGGATCGTGTCCATGCCCCCGTGCGGGAAGAGGCCGTGGTGCACCCAGAGCGGCTTGGTCTCCTGCCGGTACTCGGCGGGCAGGCTCTCCCAGTTGACCCACGGGGGATTGCCCGCGACGTAGTCGAAGCGGCCCTGGAGGCGCGGGGCGAAGGCGTTCTTGACGATCCGCGCCCAGATGCCGTCGATGCCCTGGCGCTCAAGGTCCTGGAGTTGTTCGTAGAGGGCAACCGCGACCGTGATGTCCGTTTGGTCTCTGGTAGGTTCCAGCGGGAACTGAGTCAGAAGGCGCACCTTGAACTGCTCTGCGGTCAGGCCGCTCTGGACGCACTCCTCCAGCAGATCGGCCAGTTGGTCGATGTACCGAGCGTCGACGAGCGCACGGGGCACGGTGAACTTGCCGATGGTGGTGGTGAAGCTATAGCCTGGCTGGCGAACCGTGGGCCCACCATTTCGGTCGACGAAGCCGATCTGGCCGCCTGCTGTGGTTTCCATAGAGGGAGTCAGGATCGAGTCGGCCAGGTAGACCGGGATGCTGATCTCGCCCCGGCGCTGGGGGAGCAGGTCGCCCAGCGCCAGCAGGTAGTTCGTGCGCGCGCTGATCACCGCCAGCGGGTTCAGGTCGAAGCCGACGACGTTGTCGAGCGTCTGCTCCAGCACCCGGGCCGGGGGCAGCATCCGGTCGTCGGCGTACCTCCGGATCCGCTTGATGGCCAGCACCAGGAAGGTGCCCGAGCCGCAGGCGGGATCCAGCAGGCGCTTCCGCGGGTCGCCGTCGTAGACCAACTGGTTGAGCAGCCGCTCGGCCAGCCAGTCGGGCGTGTAGTACTCGCCGAGGGCGTGGCGAAGCTTCTTCGGCATGAGGTTCTGGTAGAGCTGCTTCAGCAGGTCGCGCGTCTCCTCGGGGTCCACGTCAAGTGTGACCAGCGAGTAGTTGGCCAGGTCGGCGATCAGGCGGCGCAGCGCCACGTCCAGCGTGTCGTCCCAGATGTGCAGGTACCAGCCGAAGAAGTCGCCCTCCAGGAAGTTCCGGATGCCCAACTGGGCGAACAGGCCGCCGCGCTCCATATCGGCCAGGTACGTTTGGAGCTGGTTGCCGGGGTAGCTGGCGACCGCGGCGAGGCCGGTCCCCACCTTCGGCATCAGGTAGTAGTGGGCCACCTGGAGGGCCAGCAGCTTGATGAACGTCGCGTAGTAGGTGTGGATGGCGAAGAAGAGCGTATCCAGATCGGGCGAGCGGTCGTGGACGGCGTAGAGCCGCGCCAGCGCCCCGCCGTCGAGCTGCCCGCCGGCCGCCTCGTAGCCGGCCACCTCGTGGAACTGGCGCTGCCACTGGCGGAAGAGCGTCTGCACGCGGGGACTGGCGGTCGTCCGGAGCGCGCGATAGAGCGCGGGGACCACCTGGCGGGCCACGTTGCTGTTCTCACCGAAGTCGCGCACCAGGTTCTCCGGGGTCAGCGCCAGCTCGGTGGAGAGCGCGAGCAGATAGCGCAGGAACGTCTCCGTGCTGTGGGCGTCTACCCGGAGCGGGTCGTCCAGGTGCCAGCGCCCCTCGCGGAAGCGGACGAAGATGTAGTAGGAGCCATCGAGGACGACACCGGCGAGGCGTTCCTTGCGGTGGCGGTCCAGGCGCTCTATCCCTCCGAGGTACTGCTG
>JACPQP010000033.1 GCA_016190465.1 Chloroflexota bacterium | reverse complement strand
GAGCGGCGCCGGCAAGACGACGATCACCAAGCTGCTCTGCCGCTTCCACGACGTCGACTCCGGGGCGGTCCGCATCGGTGGCTACGATGTCCGCGACCTGAAGCTCGCGTTCCTGCGGCGAAGCGTCGGGCTCGTCCTCCAGGACGTCTTTCTGTTCGACGGAACGGTCCGCGAGAACATCCTGGTCGGCCGGCCCGATGCCAGCCAGGAAGAGGTGATCGCCGCGGCGAAGGCGGCAAACGCCCACGACTTCATCGCCGAGCTGCCACTCGGGTACAACACGCGCGTCGGCGAGCGCGGGTTCCGACTATCGGGTGGACAGAAGCAGCGGATCTCCATCGCCCGCGCCATCCTCAAGGACGCGCCAGTCCTCGTGCTCGACGAAGCGACGTCGTCGGTCGACACGGCCTCCGAGGCTCAGATCCAGGAGGCGCTCTCGCGGCTGGCGTCGATGCCTCTCAGCGAGCAGGGGCGAGCCCGCCGCGAGAGCCGCCGGACGACGATCGTCGTCGCCCACCGGCTCTCGACCATCAAGCACGCCGATCGCATCCTCGTGCTGAGCGACGGGCAAATCGTGGAGCACGGCACGCACCCGGAGCTGCTCTCCCGCAACGGTCTGTACACCGAACTGTACAACGCGCAGTTGCGGCGTCAGGAGTGGGAGCTGGTGGAATAAAGAGTCTTTCGGGGGGACACCCCCAGACCCCCGCCCTGGCGGGAGGCGGTGACAGGAATGGGGCCTTGGTGAGCGGTGATCTCCTGCGGGCAGTCGAGGATGCTGCCGTCTCGTTCGCCGCGGAGGCGGGGGTGAGGCTCACGCGCTACTTCCAGCAACACCTGGTGGTCGAGTTCAAGAACAGGGAGCACACCGACCCGGTCACCGCGGCCGACCGCGAGGTGGAGGCGTTTGTGGCGGGCGCCATTCGCGAGCGGTTCCCGCACCACCACGTGCTGGGGGAAGAGGGAACGGCCGACGCGCCCCGCTGCGAGTGGCTCTGGGTGATCGACCCGCTGGACGGCACGACGAACTTCACGAATCGGCTGCCCATCTTCGCTTGCTCGATCGGGGTGCTCTACCAGGGCTGGCCGGTCGTCGGCGCGATCTGGCTGCCAGGGTTGGTGGAGTTGGGCGGTGGCGTCTACTACGCCCGCCGCGGCGGCGGAGCATTCTGGAATGGCCAGCCGCTCCGCGCTGCGCCGGAGACGGAGCCAACTCCGGCGCGTCTCGCCGCGCTCCCCGCCTTTCACTGGCGGCGCTTCCACCTGGGCGGGAAGCTAACGCGGCAGCCCGGTGAGGTGCGCGGACTGGGAAGTATCGCCCACGAGCTGGCGCTCATTGCCGCCGGGACGCTGCAATACGGCCTCTACAAGCAACCGAAGATCTGGGACGTCGCCGGCGGCATTCTGATCGTGCGCGAGGCGGGCGGCCAGGTCAGCCAGTGGACCGGTTGGCGGCGAAGATGGCAGCCGTTCGAGCGATTCCAGCCCGCGCGGACGTCAGGGCGCGCGCCCCGCGGCTTGCGTGACTGGGCCCGGAATCTGCTGGTGAGTGGGGCGCCGATGCACCGCTTCCTCCAGCGCGAAATCTGCCCGGTGGTTCGGCTCGGCGACCTCTGGCGTGGGGCATTCGGGATCACCCTGACCTCAACCCTCTGGCGACCTCACGCCTAACCCCTCTCCCACGAGTGGAGAAGGGTTAGGCGTGAGGTCGGTGCACACTCATTTGGCAGCGGAAGGTGAGCGTGCTATAATGCCGCCCGGTATGGAACGGACAATGGCTGATCGGCCAACTGAGATGATCGAGTCGCCTGCGGCAGAGCCGGTGCTCACGGGGCCCGCGCTCACCGTCGGCGATGGCTTCCGCTTCGGCTGCGGCCTGATCCTGGCTGGCGTCGCCTTCTATTTCCTCGTCGTGATCGCCATCGCCCTCTTCGCGCTGGTCGCGGTGATCTTCGACATCCCCCTCCCGATCAACCTTCCCGGCGGCTGAGGGGCGAGGGGGCGTCGAGCGAAGTCTGACTCGCATCCTCGCCCATCGGCACGTTTCTCACCGGGTGCTGCACCGGGCCTGTCACCTGGCTGTCCTCTGGCGCTGGCTGGCCGAGAACCCGTGCGACCGGGTGCTGGTCCCGACCTACGCCGCAAGCCGCAAGGAGGTGTGGACGCCCGACGAGCTGCGCCGCTTCCTGGACGGCACCCGGGACGACGCCCTCTACCCGCTCTGGCTGCTGCTCGTCACCGCTGGCACCCGGCTGGGCGAAGCGTCGGCGCTGCGATTTTCTTGACGCGGCCGCTCGGCGGGCCTATCATGAGAAGAGAAGCCTCGCCGTGCCGGAACGCGGCCTTCGGTGTTCTATGCGTATGAGATAGTCCACTTGGTGCTCTGACTTGGGCGGAGGGTCAGGTGAAGCTCGCGTATTCCCATCGTTGGCTCGCGCCGTTTTGCGCAGTCGGACACAGTGTGCTTGATCGGTGGGCCCAGGATCGGCGTGGCGCGCACTTGTCGCCGGTCCCTGCGCATGCCGCTCAGTTGCCGCCTTCACGAGCGGGCCGTCCGGACCGGCACGCGTTGCTGGGCGCAACCGTGCTCGTCATCGGCGGGCTGGGTCTTGGCTTGCTCCTGGCCGCTCAGTTCCAGACGCCCGTGCCCCGGCTATCCGCACCCGCCCCGGACTCACGGCGAGACATTGCCACGACGACCATCCGTCAGCTCGAGGCCGAGCAGGCCGAGCTGAAGAAGACGATTGGCGAGCTTCGGGTCCACATCGCCTCCACCCAGCAGCAGATGACGGCGCAGCGCGGCTCACTCGGGGAGCTCTCAGCACAGTTGCATCAGCAGCGACTCCTCGCCGGAATGATCGGACTCCGGGGGCCAGGCCTGCGCATCGTCCTCGATGACAGCGCCGCCAAGACGGTCCCCGCCAGCGATGATCCCTCGCTCTATCTCGTCCACGAGTACCAGCTTCGGGATGCGGTCAACCTGCTCTGGCGAGCCGGCGCCGAGGCCATCGCGATCAACGACGAGCGAGTCGTCAATAGCACGTCGATCTACTGCGTGGGAAGCACGATCCTGATCAACGACACCCGTCTCTCCCCGCCCTACGAGATCATCGCGATCGGCGACCCGGCGGCGCTGGAAGGCGTGCTGGCAGCGCCGGACGCGTTGAAGACGCTGAAAGCCCGTGTGAAAGCCTATGGCGTGCAGTTCACTCACTCGCGGGCGCCCGAGGTGGTCATTCCCGCCTATCGTGGGAGCGTGACGATTCGGCACACCACGCTCGCGGTGCCGGCCGCGCGATCAGAATTGGCGCCCAGGGCTGGCGATTAACAGTGAAAAGCCGATCGGCGCAGCTGACCCTGACCGCTGTCTGTCTCGTCCTCGGCATCCTGCTCATGATGCAGCTTCGGACACAGGGCAAGCTGGCCAAGTCGATCATCCCGGAATCGGCCCTCGACCAGACGACGATGATCAGCAGCCTGTACGAGAGCAATCTCGCGTTGCGGCGTGAGGCGGAGACGCTGGCGGCCAACGCTCGCGAGTACGACCACGCGCAAGATGACGACCGGCTGCAAGATATGGTGGCCGAGGTCAGCCGGCTGCGCATCCTCAACGGGCAAAGCGAGGTCACCGGGCCGGGCATCGAGCTGATCGTCCAGGCCAATCTGCGGGCGGAGGACGTCCAGGATCTCATCAACGAGCTTCGGAACGCCGGCGCCGAGGCCGCGAGCGTCGGCGACCAGCGCATCGTCGCCCGGACCGCGGTGTCCACCTACCGCGGGAAGGTTGTGGTGAACAATACCTTCGTCGAGCCGCCGTTCGTCTTCCGGGCGGTGGGGCATCCCGACACGCTCGATCGAGCGCTCGCCCGCAAGGGCGGGTTGCTCGCCTACCTCCACAACGCCTACCCCACCGCGACGATCACGCTGACGAAGCAGGGACGGCTCGCCTTACCGAGCTATGGTGAACAGTCCACGCCGCAATACGCCCGCCCGGTTGAGCCGTAGGGGCGAACCTCGTTCGCCCCGCGCTCAATGGGTCAAGTGGCCGCAGCCGCAACTCGCGCAGCCGTAGCCGGCGCCATTGCTCGCGGGGCAGCGCTCGGCGGTGCTCACGCCGGTGTCCGCCCCGGTCGAGCGGTTGACGCGCGCCACCAGTGAGAGCAACCGTCGGGCGTTCTCGCCGTTGCACGACGGACAGGTGACGGGGTCCGCCACCGTGGAGTAAGAACTCAGCTTCTCGAACGCGGCGCCGCAATCGACGCAACGGTACTCGTAGAGTGGCATTCCCAGCCTCCATCGTTAGTACAGCTCAAATTGTAGCGAAGTAGCGAAAAGCGATCAGCAGTCAGCCGTCGAGAGGAATTCGATGAGCCAGCCGCGGGTGCGTCAAGGACTGATTCGCGCGCTGCTTGATTTCCTTTTCCCGCCCCGCTGCGTCGGCTGCGAGCAGCGGGGCGACTGGCTGTGTCAAACGTGCCTGGATGCGCTCCCGCGACTGCCGCCGGAGCGCTGCGCGCGCTGCGGCCAGCCAGCAATCGGGCGGATCTGTCACCACTGCCGCACGGCTCCACCGGCGTTCGCCGCGCTCCACTGCGAGTACATCTTCACTGGCACGCTGCGAGCGGCGATTCACCGGCTGAAGTATCGCCGCTGTCGCGAACTGGCCGAGCCGCTCGGCCAGCTCATGCTCACCGCGCTGACCGTCGCCCCCGCACGCGGCCCGGCCGGAGCTCCCCCTATCCCCGCCCTTTCCCCCAGCCGCGGGGGAAAGGGCGGCGGCGATGCGCCGGCCGCGCCCGAGGTGGTGATCCCGGTGCCGCTCCATTCTCAGCGCCTGGCCGAGCGTGGCTTCAACCAGGCCGAGCTGCTCGCCGTGCCGCTCGCCACGGGGCTCGGCGTGCCGCTCGCCACCGCGGTCTTGAGGCGGTCGCGCAACACGCAGCCACAGATGTCGTTGCCGGCGGCGCGCCGCCGGGAGAACGTGGTCGGCGCGTTTGAGGCCACGCCCGCCATCGCCGGGGTCCGGGTCCTCCTCGTCGACGATGTGTGCACCACGGGTTCGACCTTGAGCGCGGCTGCCAGCGCGCTTCAGCGGGCCGGTGCCCGCCGTGTCGAGGCGGCCGCGCTGGCGCGGGCGGTGTGAGCATGCTGCGGTAGTCCTCAGCTCGCCGGAATCCACGTGACCCGGGGGTGCTGGCTGAGCACCTCGATGCCCGTTGCCTTCACCAACACCACGTCCTCGATGCGGACGCCGCCGACCCCGCGAACGTACACGCCCGGCTCGACCGTGAGGACATCCCCCTCCTCGATGACGTCGTCGCTGGTCAGCACGAGCATTGGGAGGCAGCCACCCCCCAGACCGACGCCGTGGCCGACGTGGTGGGGTGGCGAGCCCGGGTATCCCGCTTCGGCCAGCGCGCGCCGCGTCTGCGCGAAGATGTCGCGTGCGGCCGCCCCCGGCTTCACCAGCGACCGCGCGTACTGCTGCACAGCGTCGACGGTCTCCAGAATATGGCGCCGCTCCGGGCTGAGCTCCCCGATCGCAAACGCGCGCGTCAGATCGCCAAAGTAACCCTGGTAGAAGATCGCCAGGTCGACGTAGCCCAGGTCGCCCGGCTCGAACTGCCGGGCGCTGACCGGCGCGCCGAGATAGGCGGACCGCGGCCCGCCCTTGCAGTGCGTGGGGCCGATGGCCCCGGTGCAGCCGAGCCGCCGCGCCTCCGCTTCCAGCGCGGCGGCGGCGTCGAGTTCGCGTGCCCCGACCCGGATCTCTCGCATCGCCGCGGCCATCGCCCGATCGGCAATCGCCACGGCCTGTCGGAGTAGCGCCAGTTCTTCCGGCTCCTTCCGCCGCTGGATCACGGGCGTGAGACGCGGAGCCGCGATGGCCTCCACCTGCCTACCCACGCCACGGAGTAGCTCGGCGAGAGCCGGTGAGACGCCATCCCAGGCGATCCGCCGCGGGGAGTCCGCGGCGATGAGCGCCTGGATCTTCTCTCCGGGTCGCTCGTCCACGTCGTAGAAGCTGATGATCTGGCATCCAGGCGCGGTGTCGGCGGCATGATCGGCGTCGAACCGATGGATCACCAGCGTCGGTCGTCGCCCTGGCCGATACCAGAGGGTCGCACCGCCAGGCTCGCAGCCCGTGAAGTAGCGGGCGTCGGCGGGCACTGCGCTGAGGTAGGCATCGCACCGCTGCGCGGCCAGCGCCGCGTCGAGCTTGGCCAGGCGTCGTTCCATAGCACTCCTCCCCAGGTTGTGTGGCCTACCCCTTCAGACCGGTGAGGGCGATCCCCTCGATGAAATAGCGCTGCGCGAAGAAGAAGAGCGCGATGATCGGCACCATGACGACGAACGACGCCGCCATCATCAGGTTCCACTGCCGCCCCATGCCGGAACCGATACTGGTGAGGAACATCGCCAGCCCCAGCGAGAGGGTGTAGGTGTCCTCCTTCTGGAGGAAGATCAGTGGGCCCCAGAAGTCATTCCAGTGCTGCATGAAGGAGAAAACGATCACCGTCAGCAGAGCGGGCCGGGACAGGGGAAGGATCACCCGGGTCAGGATGACGAGCTCGCCCGCGCCGTCGACGCGCGCCGCGTCGGAGAGCTCGTTGGGGATGGTCAGGAAGAACTGCCGCAGCAAGAAGACATAAAATGCCCCCGCCGCAAACCACGACGGCACGATGAGCGGAAGATAGGTGTTCACCCACCCCAGTTTCGTGTACAGGATGAAGAGTGGGATGATCGTCACCTGTCCCGGTAGCATCATCGTGCTGAGGAGCAAGATGAAGAGGAAACCGCGCCCCGGGGCCGGCAACCTGGCAAAGCCATAGGCGACCAAACACGAGGAGACGAGTGTACCGATGACCGTCGTCGCCGTGATGATGAGGGTGTTCCCCAGGTACTTGAGAAAGGGAAACGTCGTCAGCGCGGTGGGGTAATTGCTCCAGACCACGGTCTTGGGAATCCAGCTCGGTGGGTACGTGTAGACGTCGTGCAGCTCCTTCAGGGAGGTGCTGACCATCCAACTGAGCGGCATCAGCATCAGCGCGGCGAGCGCGAGGACGACGAGGTAACCCGTCGCCCGGCTCAGGATGGCGTCGACCCGGACGGTCCGCCGGATCGGAACCGCAGTCGCCGGGCGCACGTGCGCACGATTCATGGTGATCGAGCCTCTATCCCGCATAGTAGACCCAGCGCCGGCCGACCACGAAGTTCAGACCGGTGAGCAGGAGGATCAGCAAAAACAGAACCCAGGCCATCGCCGCGCCGTAGCCCATCCGCAGATAGGTAAACGCGGTCGTGTACAGGTACAGGACGTAGTAGAAGAGAGTCGCATTCGCCGGTCCTCCGGGGCCCGGTCCCGCCATGCCGACGACGTAGGCCTCGCCGAACACCTGCATCGCGCCAATCGTCCCCAACACGAGATTGAAGAAGAACACCGGGGAGATCATCGGGAACGTCACGTTCCAGAACCGCGCCCAGCGGTTCGCTCCATCGATCATCGCGGCCTCATAGAGCGTGCGGGGGACCCCTTGCAGACCGGCCAGGAAGATGATCATCGCGCCGCCAAAGCCCCAGAGGCTCATAATGACCATCGCGTACAAGGCCCAGTCGACGTCGCCCAGCCAGCGCGGCCCCTGGACGCCGACCAACGCCAGCCCGTTGTTGAGCACCCCGTAGTTGGGCTCGAACACCCAGACCCAGAGGATCGACGAGGCAACCGCGGGCAGCAGCGTGGGGAGAAAGTAGATCGTGCGATAGATCGACATCCCTCGGAGCTGCTGATTCAACAGCAGCGCGATCCCGAGGGCAATCAGCAGCCCCAGCGGGATGCGAAGCGCCGAATAGACCGCGGTGATCGACATCGAGTGCCAGAACAGCGAGTCGCCGGTCAACAGCAGCCCGTAGTTCCCCAGTCCAACCCACTCTCCCGGTTGGATGATCTCGTAGCTCGTCAGGCTCAGGTAGAACGAGGCGATCATCGGCCCGATGTAGAACGCGAGGAAACCAATGATCCACGGCGACACGAACGCGTAGAACAGGATCGCCTGCCGTCGAGCCAGCCCACCTCTCTTCATTGCCCTCTCCGCCCTCGTTCTCGCCCTGATTCGCCCGGGTGATCGTGGGCTATTGCTCAGTGTCCCGCGGCGACTCTCTTCGGTCGCTGAGGACTGAGTCTGGGGACGGACGGTACGTAGTCCTCAGGACTCGTCGCTCGTCATCGCCAAACAGGGCCCACGAGGAGGCGCGCGACTCAAAAGTGACGCTCCCACGCGATTCTCGCGTGGTGAAGGCCCTGCCCTCAGGAGTGGCAGTTTGTCGCGCTGGCCGCCGCGAGGCCCTCACCCCTGCCCCTCTCCCAATCCTGAGAGAGGGGGTCGAGCCGCGCCCCCGTGCCTCTCCCCTTCCCCCAGGACTGGGGGCTCGAGCTCAGGAACGGCGGCCGGGGGATGAGGGCCGCATGGCCATGCACATCCCTTCCTGCCCGCTCCTGAGAACCCTGCCCCTTTCGGCGGGGCATCGGGGCGGGAGAGTCCCTGGACTCCCCTACCCCGATGCCATCGACTGCGGCGTGTTACGTATCATAGACCAAAGCCAGGATGGGATCCATCGGGGTGTTTTGTCAGGTGCTCTCAGTACCGGCCGGTTGCGAGGAACTGGTTGACCTTCTGCGCCGCGGTCTGGCCGGCCTTGGCTGGCGTCTGCTTGTTCTGCATCATCAGGTCAACCTCAGGCTGAACGACCTTCAGCGCGATCTCAAGGAACTTCTCGTGCCGCGGGACCGGCATCGCGTACTTGACACCTTCGGAGAGCGCCTCCAGGTTCTGTGGGCGGTTGCGCTTCTCCCTGGCCGTCTTGTACCACATCTCCTCGGCGATCGACTTGCGAGTCGCGACGAGACCGCCGCCGACCCAGATGCGTCCCGCCTCTTTCGAGGTCGCGAACTTGACGAATTCCCAGGCGGCTTCTGGATACTTCGTGTCCTTCTCGGCGATGATCGCGTCGATGGCCAGCTCGCCGCCGTTACGGCGTTTGGAGCCCTTCGGCAGGGCCTCGATGTCCCAGTCGAGGCCGGCGCTCTTGTTGAATACCGGCCACGTCGAGGTATGGCCGCCGTAGTCCATCGCGTAGGCGCCGCCGGCAAAGCCTCCCTGGATCTCGGAGCCGGGCTTCGGGGCCAGCTCGTGCGTGTAGGCCTTGTCGTAGAAGGCCTTCAGACCGGCGATCGCCTCCGGGGTATCGAGCGCGGACTTGGTCGGCTTATTGTTGTCGTCGAACATGTCTCCGCCGGCCTGGCGCACCCAGATCAGCCACTCGCCCCACCAGCCGCCGGTCTGTCCCGAGCCCCACTGGACCGGCTTGCCCGCGGCATCTTTCTTGGTCATTCGCTTGGCCGCATCGACGAACTTGTCCCAGTCCCAGTCGAGACTGGGGTTCTTCACTCCCGCGGCGTCGAAGAGCTTCTTGTTGTAGTAGAGCAGCGACAGGTTGAAGTAGCGCGGCAGGCCGAAGAACTTGCCGCCGACCTGGGCCGCGTCGAGGAGCTCCTTGTAGAAATCGTCGAGGTCGATCTCCTTCGCGTCCCGCTGGACGTAGGAACGGAGATCCAGGATGATCGGGTTCTGGTTGAGCACCCAGACGTCGCCGCCGTAGATGATGTCGGGCGGCGTCCCCCCCGCGATCATCGTCTTGAGCTTGGTATCGTAGCCACTGCCGGGATCGGGCGCCCAGAGCAGCTCGACCTCGATCCTGGGCGACTTCTTCTTGAAGCTGTCGATGACCTGGGTATTCAACGTTTTCCACGGCTCACCAGGCGGATGGATCCAGACCAGCTTGCCCGCCACGCTCGAGGACGGTTGAGAAGCGGCAGGCGCAGCGGTGGGCTTCGGCGCCGCGGTGGCGGTCGGGGCTGGCGCGGCCGTCGGCTTTGGCGCCGCGGTGGCGGTCGGCGCGGCCGCTGGCTTCGGGGCCGCGGTGGTGGCTGTTGGCGCAGGGGGCGGCGCGGCCGGCTTGGCTTCCTGCTTCGGGACCGGCGTTGGCGTTGGCGCGGGCTGGGAGCAAGCGGCCAGGACGGGAGATAGCGCGATCGTTCCCAGCCCGAAGGTGGCAAATCGCAGGATGCGTCGTCGGCTCAAGGTCGCGGAAGTGCTCTGCTCGGGGTCGCTCATCATCGTCTCCTTCTCTCCTGTTATACCGTTTTGGGCAAGCCAGGACCGCGAATTCCCCATCCCGTTACGCGAACACCGGCGAGTGCAGCGCCATCACCTCCTTCCTCCTCACGTCTTCACGTCTCTTTCTCACGCCCCCTCTGCCCAAGTTCCCCGTGTCGCTCGGTCGAAATACCTTGTCTGGCGTGCGTCTGGATCCGTATGGCGCCAATGGTGCCAGCTCTGCCCGGCCCGGGCTGACCTAACCCCTATGTAGGTATCAGAAAGTTTTTGATGGTTTTGGGGACACCCCAAACCCCGCCAGGACGGGCGGCGGCCCTTCCTGGACCTTCCCGAGACACGGTAGGTATCCGGAAGCTGACGATGGTTTTGGGGACACCCCAAACCCCGCCAGGACGGGCTCCGCCCTTCCTGGACCTTCCCGGGACGCAGGTGAACTTTCCGAGACCTACTTACGCGTGGGGAGCAGCCGTCAGCTCCGCCCCGGACATGCGGCATTTGCACGACACAACACCCACTCGTCGCGGTCCGCGGCAGCCAACGGATGGCGGTAGTGCGCGGCCCGGCCACTCATGCACGCGTCCACCGATGCCGTCGATAGCCAGGCGTCAGCCGCCAGGATATAATCCTCTGCATCCGACGCCAGCGGACGGTGACCGAGCCGCGGCGTCGAATCGGCTGCGCCGCCACCGCGACGCGGCCGCAGTAGCGCAAGGAGAGATAAGTGCCACCTCGCTCTCCCAACTCGGAAAGCGCGCTCCCCTTGACGCCGGATCCGGCGAGGTCGCCCGTGTTGCGCGACTACCCCCACCTGACCAACGATGCCTATCGTCGCCTGCGCGCGGCGATCATCGACTTCGAACTCGCCCCGGGCGAGCGGTTGAACGAGCGCGCCCTAGCCGAGCAGCTCGGCGTGAGCCGCACCCCGCTGCGCGAAGCGCTACAGCGTCTCTACCGCGACGGCCTCGTCGTCCTGATCCCGCGACGCGGAGCGTTCATCGCCCGCCTGTCGCCCACCGAAGTACGGGATCTGTGCGAGACCAACGTCGCGCTTCAGTCGCTGCTGGCGCGCTGCGCGGCCGAGCGCGGGACGCCAGCGGAACGCGAGGCTCTGGCGACGCACCTGGCCGATCTGGAAGCGGCGGCCGCGGCCAACGACCTGACCCGTTGGATACAGGTCGATCCACTGATCCACCATACCCTGTGGGCAATGGCACGCAACGCCTACGCCCGGCAGATCCTCGAAAACGCGGAACCGAAGGTCGGTCGCCTCCGCCGACTCTGCATTCGTGAGCCCGGCCGCCTGGGCGAGTCCACGCTCGAACACCATCGTCTCGTCGAGGCGGTCATCGACGGACGCCCGCAGGAGGCCGAGGAACTCGCCCGGCAGCACCTCCAGCGGTTCCAGGAAGTGGCGCTCCGCGCGCTGAGCTGGTACGAGAACGTGTCGACGAACTCACCGATCTGATGATGCGTCGCCGTTCGCCGTGGCGACGGCGCCGTCGCCGCTCCCGCGGCTGGCCTTCGTCGCGAGAGAGCGAGCCTCTTCGCCCAGCACGATCTCCTGTCCCCGTTCGGCCGAAAGATAGATGGCGTCGACCAGGCGCTGCACCTTCAGCGCCTGATCCAGCGTGATGAGCGGCGACCGCTCGCGGCGAATCGCCTGGACCAGGTCGTCGATCTCTCGCCCGATCGAGGCCGACCAGTCCCGGTCCGGCGTCTCGGCGGGGGTCAGATCCACCACCTCGCCCTCGCCCACGATCCGAAACGGGTCAAAGTGGACCGTCGCCCGCTCCCCGACGATCGTCAGGCCGATCTCCGTCTTCTCGCAATCGGCGGCCCACGCGCCCTCCAGGGTGAGCGTGAAGCCGCGTTGAAACCGGATGAGCGCGGCAACGTGGTCTTCGACGTCGTAGGCGCGAGCAGCCTCTCCGTTCGGTGCGCTGCTCGCCCGCTTGTGCGGAAAGAGGCGCGCGGTCGAGGCAGTGACGGCGACGGGTTCCGGGTCTCCCGCGAGCCAGACGGCGAGGTCGAGCGCGTGAACGGCCGTCGTGGCGAGCGCGCCGCCGCCGGAGATCGCCTGGACGTAATGGGGCCCAAACCACGGTATGTGCGGGTGGAGGATCCAGGCGCGACCATAGATCGGCCGACCGAGCGATCCGTTCTCGACGTAGCGTTGGATCGCTTGCGAGACGCCCATGTAACGCATGTTGGTGCCCACGGTGAGCAGGCGTCTCGCCTCCTGGGCAGCGCGAGCCATCCCGCTCGCCTCGGCGCAATCACGCGCCAGTGGCTTCTCGCACAGGACGTGGGCGCCTCGCGCCAGCGCCGCGACGGTGATGTCGTGGTGAGTTGCCGGATAGGTGCAGACGCTGACGAGGTCGAGCGAACACGACTCCAGCATCTCACGGTAGTCGACGAACGATCGCTCCGCCTGAAAGTCGTTCCTCGCCGCCTCGGCACGCCAGCGATCGACGTCGCAGACGGCGGCGAGTCGCACGTCGTCGCGCCGACGATAGTGTTTGAGGTGCTCGCGCCCTTGATGCCCGCAACCGACGACCCCAACCCGTAGTACCACCGTCCTCGTTCTCCATGCGTAAGAGTGAGGTGGATAGCAGCGTCGGCACTCGCGCCACGTTTCCGCATTCGCCGGCACGCGCCGCGGCACCCCCGGTCCACCACCGAACGCGAAGCGAATAACTTGGTATGCCAATTGGTAGACAGGATTATATCCAAGTGGCTGGCCGCTGTCAATAGCCTGACCCGCGATCAAGTAGTATCTCAATCGCCCCAGGAGTGTGCTAGCATGTGCATACCAGGCGGTGGAGGGGTGCCATGAAGCGGACGACGATCCTGGCCGATGAGGATCTGCTGCTTGAGGTCAAGCACCTGGCGGCCCAGGAAGGGAAGACGCTGGCGGAGGCAGTACGGGAGGCGCTCCGTGCGTACGTTCAGGCGCACCGCCAGCCACGCCGGCTGTCCTTCGTCGGCGCGGGGCGGAGCGGCGAACCGAGCGTCGTTCGGCGGGAGGAGTCCATTCTGACCGCCGAGATCGACGCAATCGAGGGCTGGTCACCCCGGCGCCGAGCACTGGGTAGTGGCCGTAGTGCTGGCGAAAAGAGCTGAGGAGCGTGCCGGTCCTCGTCGACACAAGCGGCCTGTATGCCCTGGCCGATGCGGACAGCGAGGCGCATAAGGCCGTGCGTCGCTACGTGGCCACGACGCACGAAGCTCTGGTAGTTCCAGTGACGGTACTACCGGAGGTCGACTACCTCGTCGCCACCCGGCTGGGAGTGCACGTCGAACTCGCAGTGTTGAAGAGCGTGGCCACCGGCGAGCTCTGGCTGGAGGGGCTGACACCTGCGGACGTGCAGCGGTGTGTCGAGTTGATCGACCAGTACGCCGACAGCGACATCGGCTTCGTAGACGCGTCGATCGTGGCTATCGCCGAGCGACTGCGGATCAGCCGCATCCTCACGCTGGACCACCGGCATTTCCGGATGCTTCGTCCGAAGCACGGTGAGGCCTTCGAGCTGGTTCCGTAGCGGCTATCCACGTCAAGCCCTCGCACGGTCGCGGCACGGGTGACCAGTGGAGTCCCATCCGCCCGGTGCGCTGCTCGAGCCCTTTCGACGTTGGCGGCGGTCATCGGTCCGGCGAACGCCGACGGTATCCCCAGCCGCGCGGCGGCGACTCGAAGATCGGTTGCCGCTGAGCGGTGATCCTTCGCCCCGCTCCCATTTCGCACCTTCACCCTGGCCAGAGTCAGGCGATAGCCGCCGGCGGTGTCGTCGCCCAGTTGGCCGGAGCCGTTGGCGCCCCAGGCCCAGACGGTGCCGTCGGCCGTCAGGGCCAGGCCATTGGCCTCGCCAGTCGCGACCGCAGTAATGCCGTCCAGGCCGATCACCGGCCGGGGCCTCCTCCTCTGGGGGATCGTGGTCCGCGCCACGCCCAACTGGCCGGGCTGCCCTTTGCAGAGGCACGAGCAGTCGGACCCTGTTTCGGCATTGGACATTCATCTGCGTCGCGCGCTCCACCGTGCGTGGGCATTACTGGGGCGACTGCACTGGACGCGGATACGCACCGCTCCCGAGCTCCGACTCCGATCCCACGAAGAACTGCTCCTGTCGTGCTTGCGTGCGGTAGAATGCGCCCCAGATTTCGCCACCACCACCTCTTCCACTCAGCGGCACATATGATCGCGAACCGTTGGCAGCGATGTAAACGTAGTCGGTGGGCCTCCAGCCTGCGGGCGCCGAATCCGATGTGCATGCCCGGCCCGAGTGCCCGATTCTGATCACGATCGCGACGCCGCGGCGCTCAAGTGGGGGGCAGGCAGGATCCTCGTACTGGATGACAACCCACCCGCGGTACCCCTACCGGCACGCTCCTCAGCTCTTTTCGCCAGCAATGCCGCCCCTGCCCAGCGCTCGGCACTGAGGTGACCAGCCCTCGATTGCGTCAATCTCATCTCTCTTCAGTCTCTTCAAGCTATCGACGTCTTGATGTATGATAGAAGGGCGAGCGAGTGATGGCACCCTCGCGATGACCACAGAGAAGTGGAGGGCCCCGATGAGCCTGCTCGAGGTGCTCCTGGTGAGCAGCCGCCCGGCGATCCAGCAGTTCTTCCAGTGGCTGGGGCAGCTTGGCCCCCGACCCTTCGTCATGACGCCGGTCCCCGCCGACGTCGAGGCCCTGGCCCGATCCTCCGCGCGCGTCGAGACGGCCTCGGTCGCCCTGCTGGACGTCGTCCCCGATCCCGCCCCGACGATCGAGATCTGTCGGAGGCTGCGCGCCGGCCGGCCGGCGTTGCCGATCGTCGCGCTCTTCTGCTGCGGTGAGACAATGGCGCCGCACTACCTTCAAGCGATGGCCGGGCTCGGGGTCCCGAGCCTGGTCGACCTGCACAGCACCCTCCAGGAGATCGCCGATGCTCTCGACGGTGCGGCGCGCGGCGAGGCCGTGGTCCACCTGCGATTCGGGCGCGACCGCAACTGGTCGGCGCCCGACCTCCTGGCCAACCACACTGGCCCGGGGGAAATGCCCCCGGTCCGCCTCCTGAGCGATGACGACGCCCCGCTCCTGATCCTGGTGGAGGAAGGGCTCTCCGACGAGGAGATCGGCCAGCGGATGAACCTGAGCCGGCACACGGTGCGACACCGCCTCGAGCGGCTGCGCAAACTGGTGGGGGCGCGCAACCGGACGGCGCTGGCGGGCTGGCGCAGTCGACACCGTACTGCCTACCCGTGGACCCTGCACCCGGGGTGGCTGGTGCGTGTGGTGGGCAGCCCGAACTGATGCTTCCTCTGCGCTGTGGTCGTTTTTGACCACGGAGCATGATCGTTTTCGATCACCCGCGCGATCAATCTTGACCCTGGCCCGTGGTCGTTTTTGACCACGAATGAGGTCAAAAATAAGGTCATTCTTGGCCTTGCCGGTCGCTCGGTCTTCGCCTACGATGGGACTATCGGGTCAGCCCTCGTCCACGCAGCTGGATCGCTAGTGATCGTTGCCGGTACCGCTACTAGCGGGGGAGGTGTGAGATGACGTCCGCACCAAGCAGGCTTTCGCGCGGTCTGGCGCAGCTCGCGCTGGTGCTGCTCCTCGTCGTCGGCCAGGCCGGGCCGCTTCCCCTCCTCCCGGCCAGCTCGGCGGGGGCCGCCCGGCCAGGCATCGCCGCCGCTCGGTCGGGCAAACAGGGAGAGCCGTCAGGCGCGACTCCGGTCCGCGCCGGGACGACCGCCTCGGCTCCCTCACCGTTCCTCCCTCTCTCAGTGGGACCAGGCTCAGGAACGGTGACGGGGGTGAGGGCCGCCTCCGGGGAGCCGGCGCTCAACCCGGGCAGCCTCGTGGCAAACGTCCGGATCAGCGACATCACGGACATCTCGGTCGTCATCTCCTGGGAGACCGCGGTTGCCTCCCGTGGCTCCATCGTGTATGCCATCGCGGGGAGCCCCGGTCTGGGCGGTGGGTCGGGCAGCAGATCCGTGGACGTCCGCGGGGCGAGCTTCGTGGGGAACACCCACTCCGTCCGGATCGGCAACCTCCGGCCGGCCGCGAGCTACCAGTTTCTCATCGAGTCCGACGGCGTGCTGGCCGGCGGCGGCGCTCCCCGCATCTTCCAGACTGGCCCCACGCTCCCCATCCCTGGCCCGGCGCACTTCCTGGTGGGACGCCTGCTTGATGGAGCTGGCCAGGCGGCCGGTGGCTGCCCGCTGTTCGTCCGGCTGAGCGATCGAAACGGGCGAGGGAGCCCGGGTGACTCCACCTGGCTGTCGACGCTGACGAATGCCAACGGCGAGTGGCACGTCGAACTGCACGCGCGGACGAGTGACCTGCGCCGGCACTTCGACTACCAGACCGGGGGCGATGCGCTGGTCGTCGAGAGCCAGTGCAGCTCGAGTGGCAGCCTGCGCCAGACGTACTCGACCTCGGTCGTCGACCCGAGCGCCGGTTTCGGCGACCTGGGCGACCTCCGGTTGCGCACGACCGCGAGCGCCACTCCGGCGGTGGCGTCGACGCTACCAGTGTGGATGAGGATCACACCCACGGTGCCGTCGGCGGGG
>JACPQP010000187.1 GCA_016190465.1 Chloroflexota bacterium | reverse complement strand
TGATAGGGCACGCCGGCGGGCGACCGGAAGTGGATCCGGCAGGGGACAGGCCGTCCCGTCTCCTCGTCGAGCACCGTGGTGTGCACCCAGTTGCGCCCGCGGTCGATCCACTCCAGCCGGAGACGGTCATCGCCGACGGCGCCGCGCTCCAGCAGATCGCCCCACCGGACGCGGCCCACCGCCTCCCCCTCCTGCTTGACGGTGACCGTCGCCGACGGGACGGCCGTTATCTCGACATAAGCAGGGCTGGCCAGCGTGTTCAGCGGCTCCCCCCAGCCCTGCGCCGGGTTGGTGAGGAATTCCTCGGGATTGGACCGGGGCAACGGGAAGGGATAGCTGGCGACTCCCCGGTCGACCTCCACATCGAGACCGAACGGCTTCGCGGCGTCGGTGGGCTGTGGGAGGGTGATCTTCACCGTCGATGAGGAAGCCCGGACGAACGGGTGCTCGTCGACGTGGCCCAGGGTGATGCCGGCGATGAGGAAGCGCGGACCGTACGGGATGATCTCGATGGCCTCGAGAGAGATGTTCGGCCGGGGATTCGCCCAGGCCCAGAGGTGATAGCCCATCGGCGCGCCGCGAAGGACCTCCATCTGCCGGCGGCCAGCCAGCGCCCAGGCGCCCTCGTCGCGGGGGTGGAGATAGTCGTTCCGGTCCGAGACGGCGACGAACGGCGTCGCCGCCGATTGCCAGGCGAGACCGCGGCCGAGCCTGTCGGCCGGCCGCGGGAGCACCGCGATCTCGAACCGCTCGCGGATCGGCACGGCGATCCGGTGACCGTCCGCGAAGTGGAACACGTACTCGGCCACGGTCGTGCCGACCGGCCCGTTGTCGGGAATGGATGTCTCGAGCAGTCGATGGGCGAACACGACGTTGCAGGCGGTCCGGCCGATGGCGACGCGGACCGGCTGCCCGCCGTCAGGCCCGCCCAGGGCGACGAAGCAGCGGTGGGGATCACACTCGGCTGCACCGATCAGGAATGGCAGCCCCCGGAGCATCTGTCGGCCGAGAGGCGGCGGAGAGCCGACGATGCACTCGAACCCAGCGTTGCAGATGGCGCGGAGGTCGACGGGATCGTAGTCTGGCATAGGAACTCCCTCCTCCTGGGCAGTCGTCAGCCATCAGCTATCAGTCGTCAGCAGCGACCGGGACGAACGGTAACCGCAGATGAACGCAGCCCTCACCCCCTACCCCTCTCCCAGTGGGAGAGGGGCGAGGGGTGAGGGTGCGTTTATCTGCGTTCATCTGCGGTTTCAACCCCGTAACCCCGGGCCTCCGACTGACGCTGACTGCTGATTACTGTTGGCTACGTACTTCGTTCCGGGGCAGGGCGGACACCAGGTTCGCCCCCACCATGCTACATGTTTTCACGGGCCAGGCAAGTGGTAGTATTGGCGGGAGAGGGCGAACACGAGGTTCGCCCCTCCACTATGGAGGAAGTGGACGTGAAGATCACCGAAGCGCGGCTCTACCTGATGCGGTCGAACTGGCGGAATCTGACGATCGTTCAGTTGCGGACGGACGAGGGGATCACGGGGGTGGGCGAGGCTGGGTTGCACCTGGGCAACCGCGCTGTCGCCTCGCTCATCGGCGAGCTGGCCGAGCGGTTTTTGCTCGGCCAGGATCCCCGGCAGGTCGAACGCCACTGGGACCGGATGTATCGCGAGTCGTTCTGGGGGCGAGGCGGCGGCGCCACGATCCTGGCCGCCATCAGCGCGCTCGACGAGGCCCTGTGGGACATCACCGGGAAATCGCTCGGCATACCGGCCTATGCGCTTCTGGGCGGCAAGGCGCGCGACCGGATCCGGCTCTACGCCAACGGCTGGTACCGCACTGGCGGCCCGCCCGCCGACTACGCCCGCGACGCCGAGAAGGTGGTCCGCGACGGCTACACCGCGCTGAAGTTCGACCCCTTCGTCAACATCAGCGCCGAGCACGGAGCCGTCCCGGGCAAGATCATGGACCGGCGCGACATCGAGGTGGCGGCGCAGCGGGTGGCCGCCGTCCGTGAGGCCATCGGCCCGGATGTGGACATCCTGCTCGAGGCCCACGGCTGGTTCGAGGTGAACACCGCCATCGAGGTCGGCCAGCGCATGGAGGAGTATCGCTGTCTGGTCTACGAGGAGCCAATCGAGCCGACGAACCCCCAGGCGATGGCCCAGGTCGCCGCGAACGTGCGCATCCCGGTCGCCACCGGGGAGCGCCTCTACACTCGCTGGGGCTTCTTGCCCTTCCTCGAACACGACGCGATGCGCGTCCTCCAGCCCGACATCGGCAACACCGGCGGCATGACCGAGACACGGAAGATCGCGGCCCTCGCCGACACGTTCCATCTCGCCATCGCGCCGCACAACTGCTGGGGTCCTGTCGCAACCGCGGCCGCGGTCCAGGTGGATGCGGCGACGACCAACCTGCTGATCCAGGAGTGGTTTCCGGGCGAAGCGGACGAGCACTACCTGGTCGTCGACCGCGCCTACGAGCGCGAGGCGAAGGACGGCTACCTCGCGGTGCCGGATGACCGGGCCGGCCTGGGGGTCAACCTGGACGAAGAGCGGATGGCGACCTACCTGAGCGCAACGGTCAAGTAGAAGCGGTGACGGTCGATCGCCGACGGCCAGCTACTCTGCCGACTCCCCCTTGCACAGGCGCCGGATCTCGGCGACGCTCTGGGCGACCTTCAGGTGCCGGTGGATCGCCCGGAGCATATCGACGTCGGGAACCGCGCGGATCTCGGGCAGGAGGGCGAGGCCCGCCGCACCGAACCGGAGCTCGAGTCCGAGCTCGATTCCGTCGAGCAGGCCCTCTCGCCAGCCCTCTTGTCGGCCTTCCTGTCGGCCCTCTTGTCGGCCTTCCTGTCGGCCTTCTTGTCGGCCTTCCTGTCGGCCCTCTTGTCGGCCCTCTTGCCGACCCTCTTGCCGACCGCGCTCGTAGCCGAGACGCTCCACGCTCGTGATGTACGGCATCTGTCGCTTCTCCTCGTACTCCCGCAACTCCCGCCAGAACCCCGCTTCCCCTTCCGCCGGCAGCCGCATCAGCCAGTCCACGAACCGAAACCAGTCCAGCACCTCCTCCCGCCGAAAGCCCCGCTCGTACAGCCCCCGCACCAGCGCCAGCTTCCACCGTCGCCGCTCCT
>JACPQP010000173.1 GCA_016190465.1 Chloroflexota bacterium | reverse complement strand
GGAGCAAGGCTTCTGCCGTGTGCCGCCCCCGGATTTCCCGTCCTGACGCCCGGTGTTGCCAGTAATGCCCGCCTCCTTGTCGGAGATGTGGGTAATGCATAGCCGCGTCGGGGAGGGGGTCAGGAGGAGAGGTTCGCTCTCAGTTAGCGCCGGCCACCCGCCGCGCGCATCACCTCGGGACGACGCACGCCAGCTTCGGCCACCCCCTTGGGGGCTTCGTGGAGGCTCGGGATCTGCTCGCTGGTCGTCGCGTCGAACTGATACAGCAGGCGAAGCAGCTCGTCGGCGTGCTCCTCTTCGTCCTCCAGGAGGTCCTCGAACATCCGACGAGTGACGATGTCGTCGTTGCCGCAGTGGCGAACGACCTCGCAATAGAACATGATGGTGGCCCGCTCGCCGATCAGGTCGGCCTCGAGCATCGAGCGGAGGTCGTGCCCGTACTGAACTGGCGTCGGGGTGAGGCTGGAGATGTCCTCCGGGCGAGTGCAGGGCACCCCACCCAGCAACTGGACTCGCTCGCCGATCGCCCGGGCGTGCTCCATCTCCTCCGCGGCCTGCTTCTTGAACATCTCTCGCAAAGCGCTGCTGTGGAGGTCGGACGCCATGAAGTAGTGGTGCCAGTACTGGAGAAAAGCGGACCATTCGCTGGCCAGCGCGCGGTTCAGGATGCCGATGACCTCTTCCCGGTTGGCCTTGTAGGCGTCGGTGAGCGCGCCATCGACCAGATTCTCGCGGGCCCGGTCGGTGAGGTTGCGCAGCCGTTCCGACCAGACGATCTGCGGCTTCTGTGTCTGCACCATCACAAAGCTCCTTTTGCGCTCCTTCCCCCCTTTCCCCCCCGAGTGGGGGAAAGGGCAGGGATAGGGGGAAATCCCATCAGGCGCTTGTGCAAGACGCATGCCGGTTGGCGAAGCGCTCAGCGATCAGCGACAGAGGGGGGGCAGGCACGGGGGCCTGCCCCTACTACAGATACTCCGCCTTCAGCGACTCATACCGCTCGGCAGATCGACCGTCGAGTGGCTGCCTGACCAGCGGCCCGTGGCGGAGCACTTTCACCTGCTCCTCGTGGGTCGGCCGCCCCGTCACCCGGTAGAGGATGCCGATGGGGATGCGGTCGCCCCACTCCCGGGCCTTCGCCATCGCCGCCTGAAGGTCGGTCGGATCGTGGCTCGGGTCGTCGTCCAGCTTGGAGACGCGGGCGCGGTAGAAGTCGTAGGTGTTGATCTTGTTGTAGATGACACAGGGCTGGAGCACGTCGATAAGCGCGTAGCCCTGGTGCTGGACGGCCTGCATAATGATCTGGGTCAGGTGCTTCGGCTCGCCCGCGAAGCCACGGGCGACGAACGTGGCGCCGGCCGACATCGCCAGCAGCGGTGGGTTGATCGCCGTCTCGATCGTGCCGTCGGGCGAGGTGGAGGTGACAAAGCCGAGCGGGCTGGTCGGGGAGTACTGGCCCTTGGTGAGACCGTAGACCATGTTATCCTCGACGATGTGAGTGATGTTCGGATTGCGGCGGATCGTGTGAAGGAAGTGATTCCCCCCGATGCCGAAGCCATCGCCGTCGCCCGTCACCGCCAGGACGGTCAGCTGGTAGTTGGCCAGCTTGATGCCCTGGGCAATCGGCAAAGCGCGGCCGTGGAGGCTGTTGAAGCCATTCGCGTGCATATAGTGTGGCAGCTTCGAGCCGCAGCCGATGCCAGAGACGACCATCACCTGGTGCGGGTAGAGGTCGAGCCCGGCCAGGGCCGACTTGATGGCATTGAGGATGCCGTAGTCGCCGCAGCCCGGGCACCAGGTTGGCCGCTCGGGGCTATTGAACAGCTTTACGTCAGACACGGACCATCACCTCTTTCTCCAGCACCGCGACGATCTCATCCGGCGAGACCGGCCGGCCATCGTACTTGTTGATCCGCAGTGGGAGCCGCACCGCCGTGTAACACTGGAGGACGTTCGCGAGCTGCCCGGTGTAGTTCTGCTCGACGACGACCGGCACCCGGATCCGTCTCAGCATCGCCTCGACCTCGTCCCAGCGCAGCGGCCAGAGGTCGACGAAGTGGAGCACGTTCACCCGCCCTCCCCGGCCAAGGCGCTCCGCTTCGTTCAGCACCTTCATCGCCTCGATCATCGAGCCGCAGGTCGAGCCCCAGCCGATCAGCGTGATCTCGGCATCCTCTGGCCCGTAGCACGTCGGCAGGTTCATCTCGTCGGCGATGGTGTCGAGCTTGCGCATGCGCTTCCGCATCTGCTCGTTGCGCACCTGGGCATCCTCGGTGATGTGCCCGTCCAGAGTGTGCTCGTCGCTCCCCGCGACGTAGACCCCCTTCGCCGAACCGGGCAACGCCCGGGGCGAGACGCCGCTCTCGGTCAGCTCGTAGCGGTTGTAGTTCCCGGACCACGCCTCGATCTGCTCCGGCGTCAGCGTGGCGCCGCGGTCGACGACGACCGAGCCGAAGTCAAACGCCTCCTGGTCGACCGCGCGAAGCTGAGTGGCCAGGAACAGATCGGTGATGACGATGACCGGCGTCTGATACTTCTCCGCCAGGTTGAAGGCCCGGGCCCCCGCCTGGAAGCACTGCTCGACCGTGCCGGGCGCGATGATGATGCGTGGGAACTCGCCGTGCGAGGCGCGGAGCACAAACTCCAGATCCGACTGCTCGGTCCGCGTCGGCAGGCCGGTTGAGGGTCCACCGCGCTGAGCTAGGACGATGACCAGGGGGGTCTCGGTGCAGCCGGCGAGGCCGAGCGCCTCGACCATCAGGCAAAACCCGCCGCCGGAGGTCGCGGTCATCGCGCGCACGCCGGCGTGGTTGGCGCCGATCGCCATCAGGCAGGCCGAGATCTCGTCCTCTGTCTGCTTGGTGACGATGCCGAACTGATCGGCGTGGGCAACCATCCACTCCAGGATAGAGGTCGCCGGGGTCATCGGGTACCCCGAGATGAAGCGGCAGCCGCCGGCGACCGCGCCGAGGCTAAAGGCGTGGTTCCCATTGATCAGCATACGCTGGGGACCAGGGATCGGCTCCAGCTTCCAGGGGAAATCGGCCGCGTAACGCTCGCGAGCGTAATCG
>JACPQP010000171.1 GCA_016190465.1 Chloroflexota bacterium | reverse complement strand
GGGGTGGCCTCCGCCCGTCCCCCAGCGACCAACGGAAGTCCCGCAGGGATATTGCGGGCTCGAGCTCAGGAACGGCGGGCCAGGGGGTGAGGGCGAACCCCTACGAGCCCGCCAGCGACATCGCCACCGCCGACCGGGGGGCCGGCAGGGTCGTTCGTGAGGCACAGACGCCTTCGGACACGTCCCCCGGGCCGATCGACCGGAGAAACGCCTCCACGACACGGGGATCAAACTGAGTGCCCGCGTGCTGCTGGAGCTCACGCACCGCTCGCTCAAACGTCATCCCCGCGCGATACGGCCGATCCGAGGTCATCGCGTCGAAGGAGTCGGCGACGGCCAGAATTCGGGCGCCGAGCGGGATCGTGTGCCCATCGATGCCGAACGGGTATCCCCGCCCATCCAGGCGCTCGTGGTGATAGCGGATCATGTCGGCCCCATCCCGATAGTCCGCAAAGCTCTTGACCAGCTCCGCACCCGTGATCGGATGCTTTCGCATCTCGGCCCACTCCCAGTCTTGAAGCGAGCCATCCTTCTCGAGGATCTGGGTCGGCAGGTAGATCTTCCCCAGGTCGTGGATGCGCGCCGTCCGCGCGATGAGATCCACCTGGCTGGGGGCGAGGCCGAGCGCGATGGCAGTCTTCTCCGCGTATCCTGCGACCCGCGTCGAGTGATCGGCGGTGTATCGGCTTCGCTGATCGATCTGGTGTGCCAGCGCCTCGATTGCCACCTTCGTCTCACGGCGAACCCGCATCGCGGCGTCAATCGTGTAGTACATGATGGCCAGCGGGACGACCAGCAACAGCGTCGCCATCGGCGAGACGAGGTAGATCGCGGCGCCAACGCCGCCAATCGCCAGAAGTCCCAGGTACTGCGGTAAGGCGTGGAGCCAGCGCGTCAGCGTCCGACTGATCGACTCCTGTTGATTGGAGACGTGGACCATGCCGGCCAGCAGCCCGAGGTTAACCAGGAGATAGCCGGCGCCGGCGAGCGCCCCGGCGGCTGGAGAGGCGAACGGTCCCGAGAAGAGGGAAGAGGCCGTCTGGTAGATGATCCCGCAGACGAAGACGGCCAGGGTGGCATTGGCCGCGTTGAACGCCACTGACAGCAAGCCACACTGGCACTGGTGCCGCACCTGTTGCCAACCGACGACCACGCTCGAGAGCGCCGCCACCAGGCCGCCGATGGCGGGCCCCAGCGTGAGGGCCACAGCGAAGTCTAGCGCGGCGGTCACACTCAGGCGGGTCGTGTGGGAGACCTGGATCGGGTGCATCTCCGTCACGATCATGAGAACGGCGAAGCCGACCGCGGCGAGGAGATGGGCAGCGGCGGGTGGATCGGCTGCCAGACGTGTGATCTGAGCAAGCGCGACGAAACTGGCGACCGCGACCACGGCGACGATGGAAGCGCGAGGTGCGAGCCTGGCTCTGGCCACGTCCACGATCCTCCTGAGACGTTTCGCCCACGGTGCTCGGGTGCCCTATTCCTTCTGCTCGGTCCTGGTGCTCTGTCCTGATGCTCCGTGTGTTCGCCCCCGAAATCGTCCCCCTCTCCCCCGAGTGGGAGAGGGGACAGGGGAGAGGGGAACTGTCCTGACGTTCTATCGACGATGGGCCGCCTTTGAGCCCGGCGTGGAGAGCGCGACGCTGTCAGTACTCAGGGTCGTGTCCGACGAGACGTACTCGAGGCAGCAGAAGCTCCCCCGCGCTGCGACGGGGCTTCCTCCGGTCATGAGCAGCAGCGCCGACAGCGCGAGACCGACGAAGAGCAAGCGAACGCGACGTTTCACGGTAACCTCCCCCTCCTGAGTGAGTGTGAGAACCCCTCACCGCCGTTCCTGAGCCCGGCCTGTCGTTCCTGAGCCCGGTCCCACAAGGGGAGAGGGGGAAACGCTGCCCTCAAGCCCCTCCCCCTTGATCGGGCCAGGCCCAGGAACGGCGGTTGGGGTGGGGGTGAGGAAGCCCTTTCAGGTGCCTCACCGGGGCCCAGCTTACGCCCGATAGGAAGGTGGTTCAATAGGCTGACAGTCCTGTTGAGGGTAGGAGCTTTGGGTGGTATTTGCGTCGCGAGGCGGGGAGGACTACAATAGGTAGCGGCGTACTCACCACAGTAGAATGAGGACAAGGTTCCCGTGATTGCTGAAGACCGCAAGACCCGCTACTTCATTGACCTGCAATGGTACACGCAGAATAACCGCTCCTTTCAGGCGATGGCCCAGCAGCGCCTCTGTCCGGCGTGTAAGGCCAAGCTGGGCACCGAGGTGCAGGAGCGAGTGCCGACGGTCGACCCAAAGACGGGGCGGGTCGTGTTTGAGATGCGAAATGTGCCATATGCCTCGAATCCGATGACCGTGGTTCGCTCCTGCTGCTCCAAGGAGCGCTCCTATGTGACCGCAGAGACGCCGGTGGCTGAGGCGCTCTTTCGGGTGTTCCTGGCGAACAGCAACCAGCCGATCTCGGCCGAGCAGATCCGCGAGCAACTGAGCAACTACATCTCCCTGGCCGATCGGCCCCACGGCTACTCCCCCGAGTTGATCGAGCGGATCATCGCCAACGACCGCTTCTACGGTCTCCGCGCCTTCCAACTCGGCGTGGAGTAAGCGCGCCTCAGTCCTGCTCCGGGTCATCCGCCTGCCCCTACCGCAGCACCGCCAGAAATACGGAGAGTTTCCCGAGGCGACGCCTCCCGGAGGAACCGATGGCAATGGAACGAGTGATGGTTACGGTGCCGCCGGACCTCCTGGCGGCAGTGGATGCGGCCGCCAGGCGTCTGGGGCGGAAGCGCAGTCACGTGATGCGCCAGGCCCTGCAAGACTGGCTGGACCGCCAGCGCCAGCAGCAGTTCGAGGCGTTGCTAATGACGCATAAAGAACAAGAGCACTAAAACGACCGACGAGATCAACAGGATCAAAATGATGCAAATGCATCAGGACGTCTCCCTGGCGCGATGCTATAAGACGGCAGTGGAGGGGGACAGCGTCAAGACGATGGAGCCAGGGAGAGAGGGCCGACGTTTCCTGGGGCGACGGGAGGTGGCTGCCCGCCTGGGCGTATCGCCGCAGACGGTGACCCGCTGGGCGCAGGCGGGAATGCTCCCGTGCATCCTCACGATGGGAGGTCAGCGCCGCTATCCGGAGCGGGAGGTGGAGGAGCTGGTCGGCCGCCTGTGGGAACACGCCCGCACCGGTGGCGCGGAGGTCCAGGTGCCGCAGCGGCGCCGACGAGAGGCCACCGGGCCTCACGAGGAAGATCGTCCTTTGGAAGCTTAGCTCGCGGCCATACGTCGTCAGCCGCCAGTCAAAGGCGATCCGCTGGCTGCCCGACGCCCCTGAAGGGACTTCCTTTCAGGCCACGGTCGCTGCTGGCGACTGACCACTGATTACTGGCGACTACTTTGATCACCGGAAGCTCGATCAAGAGGAGAGCCGGAGATGGCGTCTTCGCTTCGGCGACCGCTGGATGGCAAGGTCGCCCCACGGGGCCAGGTCTACATCGTTCCCGAGCGATGTAAGGGCTGCCGCTTCTGCATCAACTTCTGCCCGCGCCAGGTTCTGGCGGAGTCGGTGACGATCAACGCCAAAGGGTACCACTATCCGGTCGTGGCCCCGGGCAAGGAGGATGAGTGCGCGAACTGCCAGTTCTGCATGCTCGTCTGTCCGGAGTTCGCGATCTTTACTTTGGAGCAGGGAGAGAACCGCCGGGACCTGCTCTCATCCCCCAACCGCCGTTCCTGAGCTCGAGCCCCCAATACGGGGGGAAGGGGAGCCATCCCCCTCTCCCCGTATTGGGACCGGCTCAGGAACGGCAGGCAGGGGGTGAGGGCCGTCTCCCGCGAAGGGAGGGGATCGCGTGAGCCAGCCCCGAGTCCTGAGTGGACAGCACTTCATGAATGGTGACCACGCCTGCGCCGAGGGGGCGCTGGCGGCGGGCTGCACCTTCTTCGCCGGCTACCCCATCACGCCATCCACCGAGATCGCCGAGCGCCTCTCGCGCCGGATGCCCGACTTGGGCGGCCACTATGCGCAGATGGAGGATGAACTGGCGAGCATGGCCGCGATCCTCGGGGCTGCCTGGGGCGGCGCCCGCGCGATGACCGCGACCTCCGGCCCTGGCTTCACCCTGATGATGGAGAACATCGGCCTGGCCGTGATGACTGAGACGCCCTGCGTGGTGGTGGATGTGCAACGGGGGTCGCCCTCGACCGGGCTGCCGACACTGGTGGGCCAGTCGGATGTGATGCAGGCCAAGTGGGGCTCCCACGGCGACTACGAGATCATCGCCTACGCCCCGTCCTCCTGCCAGGAGATGTTCGACCTCACCGTCAAGGCGTTCAACGCAGCGGACCGCTTCCGGACGCCGGTCCTCATCATGGCCGACGAGGTGGTGGGCCACATGACCGAGCGAGTGGTCATCCCCGAGGAGAGCCAGATCGTCCAGCGGGAACGCAAGCGCCCCGCCGTGTCGCCAAACGGGCCGCTCCACCTGTTCGCCCCCGACGGCGACCTGGTGCCACCGATGCCCCCCGTCGGCGAGGGCTACCAGATCCACGTCACCGGCCTCACCCACGACGACCGCGGCTATCCCGCCACCCGGGCCGAGACCCACGACATCCTGATCCGACGCCTGTCAGAGAAGATCACGCGCGCCGCCCCCGAGATCGTGGAGTACGAGGAGCTGTTCCTGGAGGATGCCGAAGTCGCCGTCATCGCCTACGGCTGCGTCGCCCGCTCGGCCCGCAAGGCCGTATCCCTGGCCCGCCAGGAGGGGATCCGGGCCGGATTGCTGCGCCTCGTCACGCTCTGGCCGTTTCCCAGCGCCCGGGTGACCGAGCTGGCGCGGCAGGTCCGGGCCGTCGTCGTGGCCGAGCTGAACCTCGGCCAGATGAGGCGCGAGGTCGAGCGATTCACCGATCGGCCGGTCTGGCCGGTCAACCACGCCGGCGGCGCGCTCCTTACCCCGGCGCAGATCCTTGCACCTATCCAGGAGGCCGCCGTCAATGGTCAGAGGACATAACTCTGGGGGACACCCCCAGGCCCCCGCCCTCACGGGAGTCAGGAGGCCGCCGCCGATGGCTAGTGGAAGGGACGCTGGGGGACACCCCCGGGCCCCCGCCCGGACGGGAGTCAGGAGGCTGCC
>JACPQP010000176.1 GCA_016190465.1 Chloroflexota bacterium | reverse complement strand
TCGGCCACACCCTCTACAACGCCTCGCTGCGGCGAGCGCACCCGACGCTGGTAAATCTGGTCGCCACGCAGGAGGTGACTGGCGGCATTGTCCTGGGGATGATCTTCCTGCGGGAGATCCCTTCACCTACCACGGTTGTCGGCGTGGTCGTCACCTTGATCGGGATCGCGCTGGTGCTGCGCGACTGAGGGGAACGATCAAGTTTCATTAACACCTGGTACCCGATCGGTGAGAATGCACCGAACGTCGAGCAGGGGCAGGGTAAGATGGTCGTTGGTGTGTGTCAGGTCAGTCTCCATCTCCCGGCGGTCACCTCACTGAAGGAAAAGCGGCAGGTGATCCAGTCGGTCCTGAAGCGGCTGTCCAACGAGTTCAACATCGCCGCCGCCGAGGTTGGGGGGCAGGACCGCTGGCAGGTGGCCGAGCTGGGATTTGCCTGCGTGAGCAACGAGGCGTCGCACGTCGACGAGGTGCTCAACCGGGCGATCCAGTTCATCGAGCGCACTCGTCCAGACGTCGAGATCACTCACCAGGAGATCGAGGTCCTGCACCTGTAGGAGGATGGGTGAGAACCCCTCGCCAGAGCCCCTCCCCCTTGATGGGGGAGGGGTTGGGGTGGGGGTGCCTCCCCCTCGCTGAAGCCCCTCCCCTTCGATGGGGCCAGGCTCAGGAACGGCGGTTGGGGTGGGAGTGCCTTCTCACGCCCGCGCCATCAAACAGGAGAGTGGGAGTGGAGGTTCGAATCCTCGGCGCGCACCAGGGGGAGTGGACCGACGGGCGGTTCACCTCGTTGCTCGTCGACGGCCAGCTTGCCATCGACGCGGGCGCGCTCACCTCGACCCTGACGCTCGCTGAGCAGCGCCGCATCCGGACGATTCTCATCACCCACCGGCACTATGACCACATCAAGGACCTCCCCAGTTTCGGGTTCAACATGATGACGCAGACGGTGGTCGCGGTCTATGGTGGTCCCGACGTCAAGGAGGCGCTCGAACGAACCCTCTTCTCGGAGGAGATCTGGCTGAACTTCTTCCGCGGCGTTGGCCCGGGCCAGCCGACGATGCACTTCCACCCCGTCCAGCCCGGCGTCCCCGTCACGGTCGATTCGTACTCGATCCTCCCCATCGCGATCAACCATCCGCTGCCGACCGTCGGCTACCAGGTCACTGGACCGGAGGGCCGGAGCATCTACTACACGGCCGACAACGGTCCCGGATGCAGCGCCTACTGGGCAGCCTCGAACGCCGACGTTCTCATCACCGAGGTTTCCCTGGATAGCAACGAAGGCGAGCTTGCTCGGCGGGTCGGCCATCTGACGCCGGCTTTCCTGGCCGACGAGCTCGTCGCCTATCGGCAGGCGCGGGGCAATCTGCCGCGCATCCTCGTCCTTCATCTCAATCCGTTCTATGAAGAGGGGATCCGGCGCGAGCTTGCCGAGGTTAGCCGACGGATCGGCGTGGAGATCGAGGTGGGCTCGGCCGGCATGACGCTTCAGGTCTGATTGCGGTGCACGGCGGCCAATGGTATAATCCCAACAGTTTGTGGTACGGAACAGAGAGGAATTCGATGGTCGACGTCGTCCAAGCCCTCGATCAGGAGCAGTATCGCGAGGGGCGGCCCACATTTGGCCCGGGTGATACCGTCCGGGTGTCGGTTCGGGTCATCGAGGGCGGGAAAGAGCGCATCCAGAACTTCGAGGGTGCGGTGATCCGCATCCGGGGGGAGAGAGCCAACCGCACGTTCACGGTGCGCCGCATCAGCCACGGCGTGGGCGTCGAGCGCAACTTCTTCCTCCACTCGCCGCGGATCGACAAGATCGAGGTCTTGCGCTCTGGCCGCGTGCGCCGGGCCCGGCTCTACTACTTGCGCGGGCTTTCTGGCAAGGCTGCTCGGATCAAGGAAAAGCGGTAGGTCCGCAGCCCGGCTCCAATGGGCAGCCGACGGGGCGTGGTGTGATGAGCGACTTACCCACCGGCGATGAAGAGCGCGCGCTCGTCGCCAGTGGCTTCGCCTGGATCGCCGGCGTCGACGAGGTCGGGCGCGGCTGCCTGGCCGGGCCGGTCGTCGCCGCGGCGGTGATCTTCCCACCGTCGGTGTACGAGCAACCGGAGCGATTGGCCGGCGTGCGAGACTCCAAGACACTGGGGCCCGAGCAACGGGCGCTCCTGGCCGAGCAAGTGCGAGCGGTGGCTGACACGGTCGGCATCGGCTTGATGCCGACCGAGGTCGTCGACAGGCTTGGCATCAGCCCGGCGACCCGCCTGGCGATGCAAATGGCGCTGGCCGAGCTCGCTCGGCAGCCCGACCTGGTGCTTCTGGATTACGAACGGCTTTCCGCAGTGATGATCCCCCAGCGTGCGCTCGTCCACGGTGACGCGCGCTCGCTGGTCATCGCCGCCGCCTCCATCGTCGCGAAGACGTGGCGCGATCGACTCATGATCGAACAGGTCGACCGTGAGTACCCGCGGTACGGTTTTGCCCGGCACAAGGGCTACGGGACCGCCGCGCATCTGACGGCGCTCCAACGTTGGGGGCCGTGTCCGGTCCATCGCCGGAGCTTCGCGCCCGTCCGGAAGGCGCTGACGTGATTCGTGTCTTTGTGGTGAGCCTCGTGCCCCGTCGCCCCGTCGCCCCATTGGCAGGCGGCGTGGCCGGGCGGGCGCGATGAACCGGCGGCAGACCGGCCAGCTCGGCGAGACCCTGGCCATGCGCTATCTGGAACGGCGTGGCTACACGATCGTGGCTCGCAATGTGCGGACCGCGCGTGGCGAGCTGGACCTCGTCGCCCACGATGGCGGGACGCTCGTGTTCGTGGAGGTACGCACTCGCCGCACGTCGGCCTACGGGACACCAGAGGAGTCGGTCGACGCGCGAAAGCGTGCGAAACTGGTCGAGCTTGCCGAAGCCTACCTCCAGACACAACCCAGCACCGACGTGCCCTGTCGCATCGACGTTATCGTCGTCGAGCTGGGATCCGCCAACCAGGTCACGCGGATCGAGCTCTTTCAAAACGCCGTCGAGTAGAGCACCTTGTCTGGCCTTGATCCCACGACCATCGCGGCGGTGCAGGAGGCGCTGCTCGCCTGGTACGCCGTGCACCAGCGTGCCCTCCCCTGGCGGGAGGCGGCCGGCAAGGTGGAGAAGCCCTACGCGGTCGTCGTCTCCGAGCTGATGCTGCACCAGACCCGGGTCGACCGGGTTGTCCCGGTGTATCGGGCGTTCGTGGCGCGCTTCCCCGGCTTCGCGGCGTTGGCCGCGGCGCCGATGGGCGAGGTCGTCCGGGCGTGGGCCGGTCTGGGCTATAACCGGCGTGCCGTCTACCTCCATCAACTCGCTCAGCGGGTCGTCGCCGACCACAATGGCAGTCTGCCCGACGATCGCGATGCGCTGCTGCGGCTTCCGGGCATCGGCGCCTACACTGCCAGCGCGATCCGCTCGTTCGCCTTCGGCCACGACGAGCCGGCCCTCGACACGAACGTCCGGCGAGTGCTCGGGCGCGTCTTCCTGGAGGGCGATCCGTCCGACGACGAGGTGGCCAGGATCGCCGCGGCGACCGTGGCGACGGGAAGATCGAGCGAGTGGAACCAGGCGCTCATGGACCTTGGCAGCTCGCTGTGCACAGCCCGCCATCCCCGTTGTTTGCTCTGCCCGATTCGTGCGTGGTGCCGCTCCGCTGGGGCGGCCTGGCCGGCACAGTCCCGGAGTCAAGGGACGTTTCGGGGCTCGACGCGCTACTACCGGGGTCGCCTGCTGGCGATGTTGTGCGAGGAGCCAGCGACCTATGGCGTGCGCTTGGAGGAGCTACGGCGGCAACTGGAGGCCCGCGGTGTTCCCTCGCCGCAACAGGGATGGGCCTCCATCGTCGCCAGGCTCGCCCGTGACGGGCTCCTCGCCGTTCGTGAGGAGGGCGGCCACGAAGTCGTGGCGTTGCCCGAATAGGACGGATAGCCCCTCAACCACTCAGTTCACGAGCAAGTCTATCCGGCTGGACCAGACGAATACGCGCGCCAGCCGACTGGATGAGGCCCTGCTGGCGAAGGGTGGCCATCGCCTTGTTGACACTCTCACGGCTGACCCCGAGCAGTGCGGCCAGATCGTGCTGACGCAGTGGAATCGTCAGCTCGAGCGCACCCTCTCGCCAGATGCCGTGGTCCTGGGCGATCGTCAGGAGACGGCGGGCCAGCCGCGTCGGAACGTCGTGGGCGTGCGCATCGGCGTATTGCTCGTGTGCTTCGTGAAGGTCACGATTCAGCCGATCGACCAGTCGAAGGAGAACAGCGGGCTGGGCGATCAGAAAGGCTCGGAGCGCGGTCACGGGAAGGCGGAACGCATCCGTCGGACGCATCGCGACGGCGTTGTAGGCACACCCGGGCGCACCGGCCTGGCCAAAGTCGCCAAACCAGTCACCCGAGGCGAGCACGGCGACGACGACCTCTCGACCGTCCGAGTAGTCGATCGACAGGCGGACCACGCCGCTCGCGATGACGTAGAGTCCGTCCGCCGCGTCTCCCCGGTTACAGATGACCTGGTCGGGCAGGAACCGCTGCCGCCGGGCGGTGCGGGCAAGCGGCGCGAGTTCGGCCAGGGGAACGTCCTCGAATAAGGGGAATGACTCCAGACTCGGGTGTTCTCTCGTGGCTGGCACGACGATCGCCACACTCATTCCTGATGCTCCTCTCCACCTGCTGCTGTCGCCCGACCCAGCAACGTGCCGGCCGACATGAGCAAGTCTATGGGAAGTATCGAAGAATGAGCGCCAGACTGAAGGGTATCTTTGGGCTAGCCCGTTTGCTGATCAGGAACGGGGCAGGCAGGTGTGGCCCTGCCAAGTCCTACCAAGGGCACCTCGGAATGACCAATGCGGCTGGAGGACAAGGCAGTCCCCGATCCCGACTCACAGCGTGATCTCGCTACGCAGGGTGCGGTCACCGCGGACAAAGACGACCGTCAGGCGTGCCCCCCGCTTGAGCCCCTGAAGCGCCTTTTCCACATCCTCCGCACGCGTAACCGGACGGAAGTTCAGCTCGGTGATGATGTCGCCCGGCGTCAGCCTTGCCCGCTCGGCTGGCGATCCGGGGCTGATCCGCCCGACAAACGCACCGAAGATCGGGATCTGGCCGCGCCGCATGAGCTGGGAACTGGCATCGGCGACGGCCGCACCAAACGGGATCCGTCCCTCGCGCGCCGTCTGGATCAGCAACTCGTGGCGCCGGCGATCGAACCCGACGACGACCTGCCCGTCGATCACGGTCACCGGCACGCCCTGCTGTCCGCTCAGTCGCATCATCTCGACCGCCGCCGGGTAGTCCTCGTCGACCCATTTCTCGGTGAAGGGGATGCCATGCTGCGAAAGAAACTCTTTCGTCCGAACACACCACGGTCAGGTGTGCGTTGCGTAGATAGTGGCCTGCATTGTGTCCCTTTCGCGGATCGTCAGTCTCTTGCCGACTCTTCCTCTTGTCGACTCTTGCCCAGATTGTATCACACCAATCTTCATCAGCCGCCGATTTACCCACGTACCCAAGAAGCGGATTGCCAGAGCTTGGACAGGCGTGCTAACATGGAGGTACAGGCTCAGTGTCAGGAGCGAGGCGACAAGTGGGCGAGGGTGCAATCGGTACGCTTCTCACGGCGGTCGTCTTTGTGCTTCTCTACATCGCTCCGCCGTACTGTAGCTATCACCTGGCGCGGCGGAAGGGGCGCAGCCCCATCCTCTGGCCAATCGCGGCGGTGATCGCGGCGATCCCCAGCATGGTCGGCGGCTGGGTAGTCTTCATTGCCCTCCTGCTCCTCCCCAATCCCGATCTGCACCCCGACGTCTGAGTAGGTATCAGGAAGTTTTTGATGGTTTTGGGGACACCCCAAACCCCGCCAGGACGGGCTCCGCCCTTCCTGGACCTTCCCGAGACGGTCATCAGAGGGTTTTTGATGGTTTTGGGGACACCCCAAACCCCGCCAGGACGGGCTCCGCCCTTCCTGGACCTTCCCGAGACCATCGCGAACTTTCGGTGACCTACTGAGACAGCCGTCAGCAGTAAGCCTGCGTGGATGGTAATCCGCTGCGCAAGCCCGGCGCTCCCATCCTCCTACAAACAAATGGCGTTTGACCGACCGTGTTCACGGGCATATAATGCGGGCTGCGGAGAGTTCGGAGCGCGTCGGGTGCTGATCTGACCAGGGCGACCCCGCTCAATCGGCAATCCACTTGTTCGCCGCGCCAGTGAAGCGGTAGGGACTTCGGAAAACTGCTCCGACGTTGCAGCGGAAGGGGGCGCGCGTGCCAACCAAGACGTTCTGGGTGGTCCGCAATCGGCGCCACCAGGATTTCGTCTACCGCTCATCCGAAGGGGTCAAGCTGCGATTCGATAGCAGCGCCGAGGCGCGGAAAGCGCTTGAAGAGGCGGAACGCGCCTATCCCCGTGAAGGCTGGGAGATCACCGAACTCCAGAGCTACCTGGGCAGCCCGCAAAGTGATGAGCCATCGGACAGCCACGCTGATCGACAATAAATAAGAGGAGATAGCAACTGGTATGGAGACGGGTCTTCGTGGGAAGGTCGTCCTGATCACCGGGGCGGGCGGTGGCATTGGCCGGGCCTGCGCAATCGAGTTTGGCCAGGAGGGCGCTCGACTGGTATTGAGCGACGTGAACCTGACGGCCGCGCAGGCGGTAGCCGACGAGCAGGTCGCCCAGGGGGTCGAGGCGATCGCCGTTCAGACCGAGGTGACCTCGGCCGAGTCCGTTCAAGAGATGATCAACCGCACACTGAGCGCCTTTGGCCAGCTTGACGTGCTGATCAATAACGCTGGCATCTTCCAGTCGAAGCCCATCCTCGAGATGACCGCGGCCGATTGGGACCGGGTGCTCGAAGTGAATCTCCGCGGCGTCTTCCTCTGTGGGCAGGCGGCGTTCCGGGTGATGATGGAGCAGCGATCGGGGAAGATCGTCAGCCTCGGATCACTGGCGGGGCAGGTTGGTGGCATCGTCGCTGGCGCCAACTACGCGGCCTCAAAGGCTGGCGTGATCTGCTTCACCAAATCGCTGGCGAAGCAGGCCGGCCCGTACAACATCAACGTCAACTGTGTGAACCCCGGCGTCATCGACACCGCTATGACCCAACCTTGGGGTGAGGAGCGGCGGTCCCGGATGGCGGCCGACACACCGTTGCGACGCCTGGGGACAGCGGCTGAGGTGGCCAAAGTGATCGTCTTCCTCGCCTCCGACGCGGCCAGCTTCGTCCACGGCGCCCACGTCGACATCAACGGCGGGATAAACATGGACTGACGCGAGACCTGTCGGTGCCTCAGCGGACTCGCAGGCTGAAGCCGACGCCGTCGCGCAGCGGGACGATGACACTCGTGAGCCGGGGGTCGGTCATCAAGCGGAGGTTGTACTGGCGGATGCCCGGCGCGCCGCCGGTTGCGACGTCCCCGCCGTGGAGCACGTTGTCGCTCAGGAGAACTCCCCCGACTCGGATGAGCGGGACACACCGGTCGAAGAGTTGACCGAGGCGCACGCTGTCGCCGATCTGGCGAAGGATGTCGACGAAGATGAGGTCATACGTCCCCGAAAGCATCGGCAGAATCTGAAAGGCATCCCCCTCGCGGACTTCGATGACGCTCTCCAGACCACACCGGCGGACGTTCTGACGCGCGATGGCCGCGCGGGCCGGGTCGAGTTCGATGCCAGTGACGTGTCCACCGGTCGTGACGACGGCACGACCGAGCCAGATGGCCGAGTAGCCCGTGGCCGTGCCGACCTCGAGGATCCGGCGAGCGCCGGTGGCCCGAGCGATCAGGTGGAGGAAGGCGCCCTCAAGGGGGCCGACAGCCGGGATCTGGGTGGCGCGGGCCTCTTCCTCGATCGCCGCCAGCGCCGGATCGCGCGCCGGGAGAAGATTCTTGATGTATTGCTCGACAAGGCTGGAGACAATCTCGACCATGATCACCTCTGACTCCATTGTACCAGAGATGCCGCCCAGCTTGTCTCTGCTTTACAGCCGTGCGGCCACGTGCTATAATCCCGCACAATCGAATAACGTCAGTGCTCTTATCAAGACGGGTGGAGGGACTGGCCCGACGAAGCCCGGCAACCAGCCCGCGTGATTGGTCTCTGTTCGATTGAGTCAGGTCTCGGACAACACGCGAGTATGGTGCCAATTCCGCCAGGATGCGCTGCATCCTGGAAGATGAGAGACAAGCCAGACAAGCTTCTCTCGTCGGGGGAAGTTTTTTTGTGTCCTGTGATGTATCCGGTGAGAGGAGGATCGATCGCGGGGATGGGTATTCTGGTTGTCGGGTCAGTCGCGCTGGACAGCGTGGCGACGCCGTTTGGTCAGGTCGAGAGGGCGCTCGGTGGATCGGCGGTCTATTTCTCGCTGGCGGCGCGCCACTACCGAACTGTCAGATTAGTTGGCGTGGTTGGTGATGATTTTCCGGAAGAGTACGTTCGCTTGCTCCGGGAGAGCGCGGTCGATCTGCGCGGCCTTCAGTCTGTCCCCGGGCAAACCTTCCACTGGGCCGGGCGCTACGACCATGACTTGAACGTGGCTCACACGCTTGACACTCGGCTCAACGTCTTCGCCGGTTTTCATCCCGTCCTGCCCGACAGCTACCGTGCCAGCGAATTCGTCTTCCTCGCGAACATCGACCCGACGCTCCAGCTCGACGTCCTGCGCCAGGTTGAGCGTCCTCTTCTCACTGTCGTCGACACGATGAACTTCTGGATCGCGGGGAAGCGCGATGCGCTCACCGAGGTCATTCGCCAGACCGACGTCGTCTTGATGAACGAGGCGGAGCTGCGACAGTACGCTGGTACCGACCGCCTGCTCGCCGGTGCACGTCACGTTCTCTCGCTGGGGCCGCGCGCGTTGGTCGTCAAAAAGGGTGAGAATGGCGCCGCGCTCTTTGCCGACGGCGTCTACTTCGTCGCCCCGGCCTATCCACTCGAAGAGGTTCGCGACCCGACCGGCGCGGGGGATAGCTTTGCCGGCGGCTTCGTCGGCTATCTTGCTCGAACCGGCGATGTAACCGACGCCGCCCTCCGCCGCGCGGTGATCCACGGGAGCGTGGCCGCATCGTTCACGGTCGAGGATTTCAGCGTGCGTCGACTGGTCCGGGTGACCCGCGACGAGGTGGGACGGCGGTTCCAGGACATGCGTCAGTTCACCTGGTTCGAGCCGGACTAAGTAGGTATCAGAAAGTTTTTGATGGTTTTGGGGTCACCCCATACCCCGCCAGGTCGGGCTCCGCCCTTCCTGGACCTTCCCGGGTCGCAGGTGAACTTTCCGAGACCTACTGAGGAGTCGCCAGTTGGCAGTTTTCTGTTATCAGT
>JACPQP010000175.1 GCA_016190465.1 Chloroflexota bacterium | reverse complement strand
TCCGTACCCTGGCAAGTGTCCCTTGGAGATCGCGGCAGCCGAGATCGAGGTGGAGGTCGACGGTCGCCGAGTGGCTGCCACCTGGATGGATGCCCTGGCCATCTGAAAAGGGCGGCACCTGCCGGGCAACTGTCCCAGCCTATTGCCGGCTGGCCGCGGGTCCAGAAAGGTGCCAGGAGACCAGCAACACAATCTGAGCCAATTCGGACACACGATCTGCAACCGCGTCAATGGCTGGGGGCCCCTTGACGATCGCCCGCCGAGCACATATATTACCAGATGTTGATATGCCCATAGGATGAGGTATCGCGGATGCTCACCGCCGCTCGGGCAGGTGCCACTCTCCTCAAGGCCAAGCTCTTTCGCGGCTTTTCCGATCCCTCGCGTCTCTCCATCCTTGACGCGCTGCGGGCGAGCCCGCTCACGGTCACCGAGATCGTCGCGGCGACGGGCCTGAGCCAGCCCAACGTCTCCAACCACCTCGGGTGTCTGCGCGACTGCGGCCTGGTTGCTTCCGAGCAGCGTGGCCGCCACGTCCACTATCGGCTGGGCGATGCGCGCGTGGCCGCGATTCTCGGCCTGGCCGACGAGCTGTTAGCCGATGTGGCGAAGGGCATCTACGAGTGCACCCGCTACAGCGCTTCGGCGGAGGCCTGAACGTGGCTCCCGGACAGAATGCGGTGGAAGTGCCGATCACCGGAATGGACTGCCCCGAATGCACGGCGCACGTCCAGCAGGCCATTGCCGAGCTGCCCGGCGTCGAATCGGTGCATGTCCTCCTGTCTTCGCAGAAGGCCATCATCCGGCTGGATCCGGGGAAGGTCGACCTGGCGGACATTCGCCGGGCGGTGGAGGCGGCTGGCTATGCCGTCGGCAACCCGGCCGCGGCGACGAGCAGGCTGCCGCCTCTGGCCGGCTCCGGCCGCCCGATCCTGGCACTGTTCGGCGTTGTCTTCGGCGCGGTCCTGTTCATCGTCGTCGTGGGAGAGTGGCTCGGGCTTCTCGAGGCGCTCACCGAACGGGTGCCGTGGCCCCTTGGCCTGGCGATCGTCGTCGTGGGCGGCTATCCGGCGTTCCGCGAGGTCGTCCGCGCCACCTGGCGAAGACAGGTCGTCTCGCACACGCTGATGACGGTCGGCGCTCTGGCGGCGCTGGCGGTCGGCCAGTGGGCCACCGCCGCGGTCGTCGCGTTCTTCATGCGCGTCGGCGACTATGCCGAGCGCTTCACCGCCGAGCGTGCCCGCCGGGCGGTCCAGGACCTCACCAGAATGGCCCCTCAGACTGCCCGCGTCGAGCGCGACGGGGCGGAGCGGGAAGTGCCAGTCGGCCAGGTGCAGGTCGGCGAGGTGGTCGTCGTCCGGCCGGGTGAGAAGATACCGGTGGACGGCGAGATCGTCGGCGGGCAGGCCACGGTGGACCAGGCCGCCATCACGGGCGAGTCGATGCCTGTCGAGGTCGGCCCGGGCGCACAGGTGTTCGCCGCAACCGTGGCTCGCCTGGGGAGCCTGCGCGTTCGCACCACCCACGTGGGCCAAGACACCACCTTCGGGCGGGTGGTCAAGATGGTGGAGGAGGCCGAGGCGCACCGGGCGAACGTGCAGCGCATCGCCGACCGGTTCTCGGCCTCCTACCTGCCGGTGGTCGCGGGCATCGCCGCGCTCACGCTCGTCATCCGCCGCGATCCCCTGGCCACGGCTGCCGTGCTCGTCGTGGCCTGCTCGTGCTCCTTCGCCCTGGCCACTCCCATCGCGATGCTGGCGTCCATCGGCGCGGGAGCCAGGCGGGGACTGCTCATCAAGGGCGGCAAGTACCTCGAGACCTTGGCCCGGGCTGACGTGCTCCTCGTCGACAAGACCGGCACCCTCACCCTCGGCCGCCCCGAGATCACCGACGTCATCCCACTCGATGGGGTCTCACCGGACGAGCTACTGGCGTTGGCCGCCTCGGCCGAGCGATACTCCGAGCACCCGCTGGCCGAAGCGGTGCGCGCCCTGGCGCGTCGGCACGGCCTCACGGCGGCTGAGCCGGAGCAATTCGAGGCCATCCCCGGGCGGGGCATTCGGGCGCGCGTAAGCGGCAGCGCCGTCGCCGTCGGCAACCGCCGGCTGATCCCTGCCGCTGCCTCCCTTGCCGCCGCCGACGACCTCGAAGGGCAGGGCAAGACGATGCTCTTCGTCGTTCGCGATGGTGCGCTGGTCGGCGTCCTCGCCGCCGCCGACACGCTGCGCCCCGAGGTGCCCGCCGCCCTCGCCCGCGTGCGTGCACAGGGGGTAGGGCATGTCGAGCTGCTCACCGGCGACAACGAGCTGGTCGCCTCGGCTCTCGCTGAACGTCTGGGGGTGCGGCACCACGCCAACCTTTTGCCCGAGGACAAGATCGCCGTCGTGAAGGGATACCAGGCCGTTGGGCACACGGTCGTGATGGTGGGCGACGGCGTAAACGACGCGCCAGCGCTGGCCCAGGCCGACGTGGGCATCGCGATGGGGGTGGCGGGACCAGACGTGGCCATCGAGGCCGCGCACGTCGCGCTCCTGCGCGACGATTGGACGCTGGTGCCCGAACTGTTTCGCATCGCGCACCACACGATGGGGGTGGTGCGGTTGAACATCGGGTTTACCGCGGTCTACAACCTGGCCGGGCTCTCGCTGGCAGCGCTGGGCTTCCTTCCCCCCATCCTCGCCGCCGCGGCGCAATCCCTGCCCGACCTCGGCATCCTCGCCAACTCGTCGCGGCTGCTCCGTCAGAGCAATGTGCATGGGTCTTGACCAGGTAACAGACCTCTCCCCCCACGAACAGCCCACCAGTGGGTTCCCGTTCCGCCCGGCGTCGGCATGCTCGTCTCTCTCAGACGCAGGGAGGGACGATTCACTCCTCGTTCCGCGTCGATCCCTGGAGAGGAGAGGATGATGCGCAAGGCGGATCACCGATCAGCTTGCACGACTCAACTGTTTGCGCGATTATGGGACGGGTCACCTGGTCGGACTACCAGGAGCGGCCAGCCGGTGGGAGGTAGTGTAGCGATGATGAAGTTCAGTTGCCTGTCCCTCAGCTTCAAGCACGCACTGCGGTCGGGCCGCATGGGCCTGGTGCAATTCGTCGACGTCGTCCGCGAGCTGGGCTGCGACGGCGTCGATCTGAACGCCACGAACTTCCCGACGGAAGACGAAGGGTACCTGAGGTGCTCTACCAGAGCCTCCAGCAGACGGTGCACCTCGCAACGCACGTCCGGCTGAAGGTGTACCGGATCGAGACGGGGACCGAGCGGTGGCTGGACTACCCGCGCATCTTCGGGATGCTCCGGGCCAGCGGCTACAATGGCTTCTGCTCGATCGTGTATGAGGGCATCGAGGACGAGCACATGGCCGTGGCGAAGGCGACGAGGTACTTCCGGACGCTGATGGCGTGAGATTGGACGGGCCGCGAGCCAGCTACCTGTGACTGGGGACGCGGGCCTACGAGTGTGCCAATCGCGACGAGAAAACGGGCGTTCTGCTGCGCGAGAGGGGCGATCACCACCGCCTCCACCCGCCTGCTGCACCTGCATCGGCTCTTGCTGGCCGTCTGCGCCGGTGAGTGGCTCGGTGCCTTGGTGGATGAAGCCATTTGCCGGTCGCGGCCTGCTGAGCTACGTCCGCGTGGGACGGGAAATCCTGCGAAGTCCGAGCTTCGGAGACATCCTCCCCGGTGATGCTCACCGGCCTGGCGCCGCTGCCCACCCCGAGGAAGTAGCCCTGGGTGAGGTCGATCGCGAAGTCGTCGCTCTCCCGACCCACCACGTGGCCGCTCCACGCCCCCAGCCGGCATTCCAGGCCACCACCCGGATCGTGCTCACGACCTGGCTCACCAGCCACCGCCCCGGCGCTACCGCCGTCACCGCCTCCGGTGGCTCCACTGGCAGCGCCAGCAGGTTGCACCCGTTCACCAGCGTCACCTGCTCGGTCGCGGTCGGCCGCAGCTCGCGGTCGCCCAGGTCGCCAAACCCGGCCGCGTCGTCGATGACTGCCGTCGTGGCCTTCTGGCGAGCGAAGCCGTTCCCGCCGCAGGTGCTCTCCACGAGCAGCCCGTCGTTGCCGATCGGGTGGGGCGAAGAAGCGAGGACGAACTGGTAGGTCGTCGAGGCGGTGAGGCCGGAGAGGACGACGTGGTGCGCGTCGCCGACCCAATCGGCGCCGCGGACGTCGACGGCGACACTGACTTCCTTCTGCTCCATCACTTCGCGAGGGCGAGCGTCCCCCCGACCAGATCCCCGGTGACTGCCGGGAAGATCCCGAGCCCGAAGGTGGCGACCAGCGCGATGACGAGGAGCGCCAGGAGCGGCCCCGGCACCCGGAGGGCGGGCGCCGGCGCTGGCTCCTCCGCCGGAGCGCTCATGTACATCGCGACGATGACGCGCAGGTAGTAGAACGTGGCGACCGCGCTCGTGAGCACGCCGATGATCGCCAGGTCGACGTAGCCGGCCCGAACGGCCGCGGTGAAGACGAATAGCTTCGCCATGAAGCCCGCCGTCGGGGGCACGCCGGCCAGCGAGAGCATGAAGACCCCCATCGCCAGCGCCAGGATCGGGCTGCGTCGGGCCAGCCCGACGTAGTGATCCAGGGTCGTTCCCACGTCCCCGCGGTCGGCCACCGCGACGACCACGGCGAAGGCCCCCAGGTTCATGAAGGTGTAGGCCAGGACGTAGAACATGACGCCCGCCCGGCCGAGCGGATCGGCGGCGATCACCGCCAGCACGATGTAGCCTGCCTGGGCGATGCTGGAATACGCCAGCATCCGCTTCACGTTGCGCTGGGCGATCGCCGCGAAGTTGCCGAGGATCATCGTCAGGATCGCCAGTAGCCAGAGCACCGCGGCCCATTCGGCCCGGAGCGCGGGGAACGCCTCGGTGAGGATCCGCAACAGGCTGCCGAAGACGGCCGCCTTCGTCCCGACCGCCATGAACCCGGTCACAGCCGAGGGCGCACCCTCGTAGACGTCGGGCGTCCACATGTGGAACGGCACGAACGAAAGCTTGAAGCCGAAGCCGACGAGCAGGAGACCGAGCCCGATCAGGAGGAGCGGGCTCGACGCGCCGGGCGCTCGCAGCACGTTGGCGATCTGCCCGAACGTCGTGGTGCCGGTTGCGCCGTACACCAGCGCGCTCCCATAGACCAGAAAGCCGAGCGCGAAGGCGCCCAGGAGAAAGTACTTCAGCGCCGCCTCTTCAGAGCCAAGGCGACCACGGGCAAACCCGGTCAGCACGTACAGCGAGATGGAGAGGATCTCCAGCCCCAGGATCAGCACGATCAGGTCGGTGGCGGCGGTGAGGACGAGCATGCCGACCGTCGTCAGCAGGACCAGCGCGTAGTACTCGCCCTGGCTGAAGCGCTCGATGAGCAGCACATGCTCCGAGAGCAGGATGGTGAGGATGGCGATGACCAGCGCCACCGCGCCAAAGAAGGTCGAGAGGTTGTCCGCGACGATCATGCCGTCGAACGCCGCCCGGCGCTCAGAAACAGCAGGCCCGGCGAGCCCAAGGAGGAAGACGAGGGCCGCAACCAGGCCGGCGATACTCACCGCGGCCAGCCAGATGCCTTGCTCGCCGCGAAGCCAGAGGCCAAGTAACAGCACGGCGAGCGCCGTCACGGTGACGACGATCGTGGGGATCAAGGGAACGAAATCTACCTGGGCAGGCGCCATACCAGCCCTCCTTCCTTTGGGGGATAGGGGTCGGGGGTTGGGGGTTGGGACGGTGATCGGTAGTCCCCAACCTCCGAGCTTGCCCGCATCGGCTGGGCGATCTGCGTGCGCTGCACCACGGCGGCCACCGACGCATCCATCTTGCTCAGGAACGGCGCGGGGAAGAGACCAAGCCAGACGAACAGCACGACGAGCGGCACCAGGGCGATCGATTCGCGCGGCGTGAGATCGAGCCTCCTCTCCCTCTGGGAGAGGGTTAGGGTGAGGGCCGCCCGATCAGGAGAAGCGGCCTCGCCGTGCATCGTCTTGCGGTATAGAGTAAGCAGGTAGATCGCCGTGAGGACGACGCCAAGCGTCGCCAGGACGGCAAGCGCCGGCAGGGTCTGGTAGGCTCCCATGAGGATCAGGAACTCGCCGACGAAGCTGTTGAGCCCCGGCAAACCGACCGCCGATAGCATCGAGATGAGGAAGAATCCCGCGAGGACCGGCTGGCTTTGGGCCAGCCCACCCAGACGATCCAGCGATGTCGTCTGGGTCCGGGCCAGGATCAACGCGGCGATCAGGAACAACGCGCCAGCGCTCAGCCCGTGGTTCACCATTTGGAACAGCGCCCCCTGGATGCTCTGCCGGTTGAGCGCAAAGATGCCCAGGATGACGAAGCCGAGCTGGGCGATGCTGGAGTAGGCGAGCACCCCGACCAGGTCGCGCTGGCCAATGGCCGCCAGGCCGCCATAGAGGATGCCGACCACCGCGAGCGCCGCGATCACGGGTGCCAGTTGGTGGCTCGCCTCTGGGAACAGCGTCAACCCGAACCGGATGAACCCGTACGAGCCGACCTTGACGAGCATCGTCCCGAGGACCAGCGCCGTGACCGGCGACTGGGTGTACACGTCGGGCAGCCAGGTATGGAACGGCACGATCGGGACTTTGATAGCGAACGCCAGCGCGAACGCCAGGAAGAGCCAGAGCTGCGCGTCGGCGGGCACCTTCGCGTCCGCCAGCGCCAGCACGTTGAAGGTGTAGGTGCCGGTCTGCTGGCCGTTGAAGAGATAGAGCGCGATGATGGCGATCAGCATCAGCAAGCTGCCCAGGCTCGTGTAGATAAAGAACTTGAGCGCGGCCTCGATCCGGCGCGGCCCGCCGCACGTCCCGACGAGGAAGTACATCGGGATGAGCATGAACTCCCAGAAGACGAAGAACAGCACCAGGTCGAGCGCGACCAACGCGCCGGTCACGCCCGCCTGAAGCAGCAGCAGATAGCCAGCGTACTCTCGGGCCCGACCGTTCACGCTCGGCCAGGGGGCGATCACCGTGACGAAGCCGAGCAGCGCCGTGAGACCGACCAGCAGGACGTTGATCCCATCGACTCCCACGTGGTACTCGATGCCCAGGCCGGGAACCCAGGGAAGGCGCTCCTCGAAGTACATCCCGGCCACGCCGGCGGGGAACACCGCGATCAGCCACCCCGCGAGGAGCAGGGTCGTGCCGGCGACCACCGCCGCGGTCGCCTGCGCGGCCTGACGGGCCTCGCGGTGATAGAACAGGGTCAACACCCCGCCGGCCGCTGGCAGGAAGACCAGCAGGGTCAGGAGCGGATACACGGTCATCGGTCAGCCTCCCCATCCGCCGAGATAGCTGAGATAGGCCAGGATGACGACAGCGCCGGTCAGGATGCCCAGGCCGTAGCCGCGGAGGTTCCCGGTCTGGACGATGGTGAGCGCCGCGCCGCTGTAGCGGACCATCGCCACCACGCCGCCGACGGCTCCGTCTACCACCACGCGGTCGAACGTTTCGCCGACGAAGCCGGCCACCGCCAGCACCGGCCGGACGATCACCAGCCGGTAGAGATCTTCGATGTAGTAGTCGTTCAACAGGAGCTGGTGCAGCCAGGCGAACTGATATCCGAGCCGCCGCGCGAGGGCCTGGTCTCCACCGTAGACGACGTAGGCGAGCACGATCCCCACGACGCTGAGCGTGGCGGAAGCCGCCAGCAGCCCTGGATTCAGGGCCACGGCGACTTCGTGGGGCCCATAGCGGTTAAACACCGGTTGCAGGAAGTGGCCGAAGCTTCCCCCGAGCACCTGAACGTAGCCGGCGACGACCGCGAACCCGGCCAGGATGACGAGCGGCACGGTCATCACCGGCCCCGGCGCGTGGAAGTGCTCGCTCAGGCTGAGGTGGTGATGTGGCTTGCCGTGAAACGTCAAGAAAACGGCCCGGAAGATGTAGAAGGCGGTCAGCAGCGCGGTGACGAGCGCCACGACCCCCAGGGTGGGATTGGCGCGGGGGCCGGCGAACGTGGCCGTGATGATCTCGTCCTTGCTCCAGAAGCCCGAGAAGAGCGGGAAGCCCGCCAGGGCCAGCGCCCCGACGACGAACGTCCAGTACACCAGCGGGAGCCGGGCGCGCAGACCGCCCATCTTCCGCATGTCCTCCTCCCCGCCGAGGGCGTGGATCGCGCCGCCAGCCGCGAGAAAGAGGAGCGCCTTGAAGAAGGCGTGGGTGGTCAGGTGGAACAGGCCGGCGCCAAACGCGCCAACTCCCACCCCGAGGAACATGTAGCCGAGCTGGCTTACCGTGGAGTAGGCCAGCACGCGCTTGATGTTCGGCTTGACGAGGCCGACCGTCGCCGCAAACAGGGCGGTCAGCGCCCCGATGGTCGCGACGATGCCCAGCGCCTCCGGCGACTGCGTGTAGATCGGATGGGTGCGGGCGATCAGGTAGACGCCCGCGGTCACCATCGTCGCGGCGTGGATGAGCGCCGAGACCGGCGTGGGGCCGGCCATCGCGTCGGGCAGCCAGACGTACAGCGGCAACTGCGCCGATTTGGCGACAGCCGCCAGGAGCAGCAGCAACGAGATCGCCGTCAACACGGCGCCACCCGCGCCTGCCGCCTTGAAGACCTGGTCGTAGTCGAGCGTGCGATACGAGACGAAGATGAGGAACGCTGCCAGCAGCAGGCCGACATCGCCGATGGCGTTGACCACGAACGCCTTGACGCCGGCGCGGGCCGCCTCGTCGCGCTCGAACCAGAAAGCGATGAGCAGATAGGAGCTGAGGCCGACGCCGTTCCAGCCAGCCATCAGCAGGACGAAGTTGTCCGCCAGCACCAGGACGAGCATCGCCAGAACGAACAGGTTCAGGTAGGCGAAGAACCGTCGCTCGCCCGGGTCGCCGTGCATGGAGGCGATGGCGTAGACGTGGATGAGGAATCCGACCCCGGTCACCACCAGCAGCATCAGCGACGACAGTGGATCGACGAGCAGTCCGATCCGAACGTTGAGGTCGCCGGCGACCAGCCACGTCCACAGCGTCACCGCGTGGAACTGCTGCGACCCGGGAAGGGCGGACAGCGCCAGAAACGTCGTCAGCGCGACGACGAACGAGAGACCGACCGCCAGCGACGCGACGATGCCGCTCAGCCCGCGCGGGAAGGCCCGGCTCAACAGCGCGTTGAACAGGAATCCCAGAAAGGGGAAGAGGAGCGCCAGCCCAACCGAATCTCCCATAGCCTATCCCTTGAGCGAGGCGACTTGATCGACGTCAATCGTCGCCTTGCTCCGAAAGATCGAGACGATGATCGCCAGCCCGACGACCACCTCGGCCGCGGCGATGGTCAAGATGAAGAAGACGACAATCTGTCCCTGAATGGTGTTGAAGTAGCGCGAGAACGCGACGAACGTCAAGTTGGCCGCGTTCAGCATCAGCTCGATCGACATGAACATCACCAGCGGGTTCCGCCGAACCAGGACACCCACCACGCCGATCGAGAAGAGCACCGCGCTCAGGATGAGGTAGTACGAGAGTGGCGCAATCATCGTGACAACTACAACCTCCGTTTGGCAAGAACAGTCGCCCCGACGATGGCGACGATCAAGAGCACCGACGTCAGCTCGAACGGGAGCAAGAAGCCGGTCGTGAAGAGCCCCTCACCGATCGCCTGAACGTTGTCACTCCACGGCACGGCCGGAGGCGGGAACGACGCAGGCTGGCCGGCGAGGGTTCCCCAGCGGAGGACCGCCGCCACCTCGATCAACAGTACACCGGCCAGCACCGCCGCGACGATCCCGTGGCTCCGGACATCGGCAAGCTGCTGCTCCGCCGCCGGGTTGAGCAGCGTGATCACGAACAGGAACAACACCATGACCGCGCCCGCGTAGACGATGATCTGGACAGCGGCGAGGAACTCGGCGCTCAACGTGAGATAGAGCAACGCGACGCAGAACAGGATGACGACCAGGAAGAGGGCGCTGTGTACGGCCCGCCGTGCGACCACCATCGCCACTGCCGCGACGACAGCCACCGCGGCGACCAGCGCGAAGAAGAGTGTATCGATCACGAGCACCTCACAGCAGCGTGTTACGGCTTCATGGCGACGGGGCGGGGCAACCCCACCCCATCCCCCTCTCCGTTAACGGACCCACCCCCCTCCCCGTGTCGGGGAGGGGGTAGGGGGAGAGGTCGGACCCTTCGTGGGTTGCGGGACCAGCAGGCGCTCCTTCGTGTAGATGAAGTCCGCCCGGTCGTAGTCTGCCAGCTCGTAGTCGTGCCCGAGCACGATGGCCTGGGTCGGGCAGACCTCCTCACACATCCCACAGAAGATGCAGCGGATCAGGTTGATCTCGTAGCGCCGCGCGTACCGCTCGCCCGGCGAGTGGCGCTCCCCGTCTGTGTTCTCCGCCGCCTCGACGTAGATCGCCCTCGACGGGCAGGCCCCCGCGCAGAGCGAGCAGCCGATACACCGCTCCAGCCCGTCCTCGTACCGCATCAGCATGTGGCGGCCCCGGTATCGCGGGGAGACAGGCCGCTTCTCCTCGGGATACTGCACGGTGGTCGCCGGGCGGCCAAGGTGCTTGAAGGTCGTGGCCAGACCCTTCACCAGCGCGGCGATATCCTTCGCAACGTCGTGTGCCATCGCTTCCCTCTGAACCCGTGCTGAGCAACCGACCTCTCCCATTCCCCCTCCTCGCGTCGAGGAGGAGGGAGAGGTCCCCCCGAGACCGGACCTCACCCCCTACCCCCTCTCCGACACGGAGAGGGGGACCCGCCACCCCCCTCCCCGACGCGGGGAGGGGGGAAGGGGGGAGAGGTCCGTCCCCTATCCCTGTAGAACAAGCACCCCCACCGCCGTCAGCAGCACGTTGGCCAGCGCCAGTGGTAGCAGCACCTTCCACCCGAACCGCATCAGTTGGTCGTAGCGCAGCCGCGGCGTCGTCGCCCGCAGCCAGACGAAGAAGCATATGAGCAGGAACACCTTCAGGAAGAACCAGTGCGGCCCCGGCAGTAACCCGAAGGGCCCGTACCACCCGCCCAGGAACAGCGTGGTGGCGAGCGAGCTGACGACGATCAGGTTCACGTACTCGGCCATCTGGAAGAGCGCGAACTTCATGCCGCTGTACTCGACGTGGTAGCCCGCCACCAGCTCGTTCTCCGCTTCGGGAAGGTCGAATGGGGACCGGTTCACCTCGGCGGTCGCCGCGATGAGGAACACGATGAAGCCGAGCGGCTGCAACAGGATGAATGGCACCGTCGCCTGCGCCTCGACGATCTTGGGGAGCTGGAGCGTCCCGGCGATCAAGAGCACCCCGATCAGCGACATCCCCAGCGCCAGCTCGTAGCTGAGCATCTGGGCCGACGACCGGACCCCGCCCAGGAGCGCATACTTGTTGTTCGACGACCACCCGGCCAGGACGATGCCATAGATGCCGAGGGAGGTGACGCCCAGGACGTAGAGGATGCCGATGTTCACGTCCGCGACGACCAGATCGATGCGTCGGCCCAGCAGGTCAATCGTTCCGCCGATGGGAATGACGGCGAACGCCGAGAGCGCGCAGGCCGTCGAGATCATCGGCGCGAGCGTAAAGACGACCCGATCAGCGCCGGCGGGCGCGGTGTCCTCCTTGCCCAGCAGCTTCAACCCGTCGGCCACCGGCTGGAGCAACCCGAACGGCCCCACCCGGTTCGGACCGTACCGCACCTGGAGCCGCCCGAGCAGCTTGCGCTCCAGCAGGGTGCCATAGGCGAAGCCCGTCAGCAGGATGACGATGACGAACCCGCTCTTGATCGCCGCGATGATCAGCCAATCCATCTGCGCACTCTGCCCTCACACGATCCTTGCCGTCGACGGCGCCACCGGGGTGAACGCCAGGCGGGTGTCGCCCGGGTCCTCGTAGAGCGAGCCAGCCTCTTGCCCGCTGGCGACATCCAGCGGCCACTGCACGCCCTTGAGGCCAACTTTGCCATAGGTCAGACCGCGATACGTGGGGACGACGCTGGCAATCTCGGCGAACACGTCAGACGCCTGGGCGTAATCGAACGAGGTGCCCAGCGCCCTCGCCAGGTCGTGGATGATCTGCCAGTCGGGCCGAGCCTTGCCCGGAGGCTTCAGCGCCGGCCAGAGCCGCTGCACGCGCCGTTCGAGGTTGGTCAGTGTGCCCTCCCTCTCGTGGAACGCCGCGCCCGGCAGGACGACCGTCGCGAGCTCTTGCGCCGGGCCGGGCAGGATGTCCTGCACGATCAGCGTCGTGAGTCCGGTCAGACCGTCGCGGAGCGCCCGATCGTCAGGAAGCTCGCGGAGGGGATCCACGCCAAGCAGGTAGAGCGCCTTGAGCTGGCCCGCCCGAAGTGCGTCAAGCATTTCGGCGCCGGTCATTCCACCGGCTGGGCAACCCGCGTGTCCCCCCTCTCCCCCTGTGGGAGAGGGGGTAGGGGGTGAGGGACGACGGGGCATCAGCCCAAGGTCGAGCGCCCCCTGCTCGTTCGCCGCTCGAACCAGTGGGTACAGGCCAGCGCCGTCTCGCCCGATGTTCCCGGTCAGCAGGGCGAGATCGGTGGCCGCCAGGACCGCCGCCGCCCCGTCGTCGCTGGCGCCAAGGTCGCGATCGTAGACGATCGACGCCGGACCGTTCGTCGCCAGGAGCGTCGCCGCCTGCTCCAGCAGGGGCGCGGGCACGCCGGTCGATGCGGCAACGCGCTCCGGCGTGTCGTCGGCGACCCGGGCGCGCAGGGCGTCTATCCCCTCCGTCCGACGGTCGACGAACTCCTGATTCACCTGGCCGTTCGCCAGGATCAGGTGCACCAGCCCACGGGCCAGCGTGTCGAGCGACCCGGACCGCGGCCGCAGCCAGAGCCTGGCGAAGGCGGCAAGGTCAGTCTGTTTTTCGTCGACGACGATCAGCCGGGCGCCCAGGCTCGCGGCTTTCTTCAGTCGCAGGTCGAGCACCGGCTGGTGGTTGAGGGGATCCGCACCCAGGATCAGGATCGTCCTGGCCTTCTCCAGGCCGACGATCGATCCGCTGGCCGCGTCGGGACGCAGCGGCGAGACGGTCGGGTGCGGGGTCAGGCGATAGTCGAGGTTGCTCGTCCCGATGACCGCCCGAGCCAGCCTCTGGGCCAGGTAGAGATCCTCGTTCGCCAGGCGCGGCGAGACGAGCACGCCGACCGTCCCCGGCCCGCGCTGCGAGACGACCTGGCGGAGCCCCTGAGCGGCCTGGTACAGCGCCTCTTCCCACTCTGCCGCGCGCAGCCGCGTCCCTTCCCGAACCTGCGGCTGGGTCAGTCGGTCCGGGTGGTTCGCAAACTCGTAGCCGAACCGCCCGCGATCGCAGAGCCAACCGTCGTCCACCGCCGCATTCTCCCGCGAGAGGAGACGCACGATCTGCCGGTTTCGCGTGTCCACGCGGACGTTGCAGCCGACGCTGCACTGGTCGCAGAGGCTCGGGCTGGACCGGATGTCCCACGGGCGAGCCTTGAACCGGTACAGCGCGCTGGTCAGGGCGCCCACCGGGCAGAGCTCGATGGTATTGCCCGAGAACGGCGAATCGAACTCCCGCCCGGGCAGCGTAGCGATCTCCACCCTTGCCCCCCGGTTGATGACGGTGAGCGTCTCGTCCCCCGCGATCTCCTTCTGGAAGCGGACGCAGCGGTAGCAGAGGATGCAGCGCTCGCGGTCGAGCAGGATGCGCCGGCTGAGCGGGATCGGCTTGGCGAAGTGCCGCTTCGGCTCAACGTAGCGGCTGACGGGGCCGCCGTAGCCGAAGGTGTTGTTCTGAAGCGGGCATTCACCGCCGCGGTCACAAACCGGGCAATCGAGCGGGTGATTGGCCAGCAGGAACTCGAGGACACCCTGTTGGGCCTTGACCACGCGTGGGTCCTTCGTGTTCACGACCATACCGTCGGTGACGGTCGTCGTGCAAGCGGTGACCACCCCCGGCACCTTCTCGATGGCGACGTAGCACATCCGGCAGGCGCCAACCGGCTTCAGCTTGGAGTGATAGCAGAACACCGGTATCTCGACGCCGGCCAGCCTGGCCGCCTCGACCAGGTTCATGCCACGGGGCACCTTCACCACACGCCCGTCGATGGTCACGGTTGCGAGATTGTCCATTGCCTCTCCTCGGCCGGCTGACAGCTAGTTGGACATCGCCCGTAGCGGATGTGATACTCATATTCCTGACGGAAGTACTTGATGCTGCTGGTAACCGGGAACCCCGCGAAGTCGCCCAGAGCGCAGACGGTCTTGCGGCCACCCATATTGTCGGAGAGGTCGAGCAACAGCGGCATGTCCTCTTCGCGCCCCTGGCCGTGGGTGATCCGGTAAAGGATCGCGTTGATCCAGGACGTCCCCTCACGACAGGGGGTGCACTTGCCGCACGACTCGTGCTGGTAGAACTTCGACATGTGGTAGACCGCGCAGGGGATACACACGGTGTCGTCCATCACGATCAGGCCGGTCGACCCCAGGTAGGTGCCCACCGCCGGCAGCGAGTCGTAGTCCATGCGCACGTCGAGGTGCTCGGCGGTCAGCAGCGGGGTCGAGGTGCCGCCGGGCGTCACCGCCTTGAAGGTCCGACCGTCCAGCATCCCACCGCCGTACCCGAACAGGAGCTCGCGCAGCGTGATCCCCAGCGGCGCCTCGTAGTTCCCAGGGCGCTTGATGAGCCCGCTCAGGCTGAAGACCTTGGTGCCCGGGTTCCGGGGCGGGTTGCCAAGGCGGGTGTACCACTCGGCGCCGTTGAGCACGATGTGGGGAACGTTGGCCAGCGTCTCCACGTTGTTCACCGCGGTCGGCTTTCCGTAGAGCCCGATCGACGGCGGGAAATAGGGTGGGCGGGGCCGGGGCATCGGCCGATTCCCCTCGATGGACTCGAGCAGCGCCGTCTCCTCGCCACAGACGTAGGCGCCCGCGCCGATGAACAGGTGCAGATCCAGGTTGTAGCCGGTCCCGAGGATGTCCCGGCCAAGGTAGCCCCGGGCATACGCCTGGGCGATGGCCGCCTCCATACGCTGGCCGGTCGGCTTCCAGAACTCGCCGCGCATGTAGATGAAGGCGACCCGCGCGCGGATGGCGTAGGAGCCGATGATGACGCCCTCGATCAGCGAGTGCGGGTCCCAGTCGAGCAGCTCGTGGTTGCTGAAGCTGCCGGGCTCGCTCTCGTCGGCGTTGCAGACCATGTAGACTTCGGGCGCGCCCTTGGGGATCAGACTCCACTTCCGACCGGCCGGGAAGCCAGCGCCGCCACGCCCCCGCAGGCCGGACTTGCTCACCAGGTCGACTAGCTCCTCGGGCTGGTGCTCCCTCAACGCCTTGGCCAGCGCCCGATAGCCACCACGCGATTCGTAGACGTCGATCTCCCAGGCGTTGGGGACGCCGACGTTCCCTGTGATGATCGGCTCGAACGGCATCAAGACCTCCCCTCGCCAGGGGCCGGATGGCGGGTGTCCGTAGTCGAGTGTCGGGGGTCGGGGGTCGGGTACTGGGGATCAGGGATCGAAGCTCCGGACCCCCGACCCCCGACCCCCGACACCCGAGACCAGTTCGGGTGGGACCGCAGCTCACGGAGCAGTTCGTCCAGGCGCGCCTCGTCCAGCGGGCCGACGTACTCGTCGTTCACCAAAGCGCAGGGCGCCCGATCGCACGCGGCCAGACACTCGAACGTCCGCACGGTGAACAGTCCATCGGCGGTCGTCTCCCCCGGCCCGATGCCCAACCGCTCCTTCAGCCACCCCAGCACCCGGCCAGAGCCACCGAGGTGGCAGGCGAGCCCCTCGCAGACGCCGATCACGTACTTGCCGACCGGCTCGCGGTAGAACAGATCATAGAACGTGGCCAGCGCGTAACACGCGTTGGGGTCGACCCCGACGATCTCGGCGACCTCGTCCATCGCTTCGCGGGGGAGCCAGCCGATCTCGCGCTGCGCGAGGCGAAGCCCGGGCAGGAGCGCCGACCGCCGGACCGGATAGACGGTCGTCAGTCGTTCGATCTCGGCTCGTGTCTTGGCCGAAAGCCTCAGCCCGTCACTCATGATGCATCACTCATATCTCTCATGTCACGATGAACCCCACCTCTCGGTGGGGCGATGCGGGGTCGCCACTGATTGGCCATGGGCGGGTCTGAACGTCGTCTCAACGGTCGACCTCCCCCATCACCGGATCCAGGCTCCCAATCAGGGCAATCAGATCGGCCACCAGGTGCCCGGCCGCCACCCTGGCCAGCGCCTGGATGTTGACGAACGATGGTGCCCGCACGCGCAGCCGGTACGGTCGGGAGCTTCCGTCGCTGACGAGGTAGAACCCCAGCTCGCCACGCGGAGACTCGATGGCCTGGTAGACCTCGCCCGCCGGCACCCGGTAGCCCTCGGTGGCCAGCTTGAAGTGGTGGATCAACGCCTCCATGCTCGTGGCCAGCTCCGAACGGGGAGGGTAGGCCACCTTTCGGTCCCGTGTCATGTGCGGCCCCGCGGGCAGCCGGTTTAGCGCCTGGCGCACGATCTTGACGCTCTCCCGCATCTCGGTCAGCCGCTGCTGGTAGCGCGAGAAGACGTCCCCCCGGGTGCCGACCGGCACGGCAAACTCGTACTCCTCGTAGCCCCCGTAGGGCGTCGCCTTCCGAATGTCCCAATCGATCCCGCTGGCGCGCAGGTTCGGGCCCGTCACCCCCAGCGCGATGGCATCCTCGGCCGGAAGGATACCGACGCCGACCGTGCGCTCCTGCCAGATGCCGTTCTCGGTGAGCAGCGCCTCGTACTCGGCCAGGCGGGCCGGAAACTCGTTCAGGAACGAGTCGACGGACTTCTCGAAACCCGGCGGCAGATCGAGCGCCAGTCCCCCCGGGCGGATGTAGCTGGTCATCATCCGCTGGCCGGAACACAACTCGAAGATGTCCAGGAGCTTCTCGCGCTCCCGGAAGCAGTAGAGGAAGATGCTGATGGCGCCAGTATCCATCGCCTGGGAGGCCAGGTACGTCAGGTGGCTGCCGATCCGGGTCAGCTCGACCAGCGCGATCCGGGCGACCGCGGCCCGGGGCGGCACCTCGATCTGGAGCGCCTTCTCCACGGTCAGGGAATAGCCGAAGTTGTTCGACAGCGGGGCGAGGTAGTCCATCCGGTCGGTGAGCGTGACATTCTGAAGGTAGTTGCGGACCTCAAAGCTCTTCTCGAACCCGGTGTGCAGGTAGCCGATGACGGGCTTGCAGTTCACCACGGTCTCGCCCTCGAGCTCAAGCACCAGCCGCAGCACCCCATGGGTGGCGGGGTGCTGCGGCCCCAGGTTCAGGACCATCCGCTCTTCGCCGGTCTGCTGGATCGGATCGAGCAACTCGTGCGTTCTATCCATAGCCGAGTGTCTTCCGTTCGACGGTCTCGCGGTTGTGCGAGAACTCGATCTCTTCCCCGTATATGGGGTAGTCCTTCCGCAGCGGGTGACCGACCCAATCGTCGGGCATCAGGATGCGGGTCAGATCGGGGTGGCCAGCGAACTGGATGCCGAACAGGTCGTACACCTCCCGCTCGGGGAAGCTGGCACCCGGCCAGAGGACTGTCAGGGTGGCGATGGTCGGGTCATCTTCGGGGACGGGGGCACGAACCCGGAGTCGGTGTCGTTTCGGGATCGAGTAGAAATGGTAGACGACGTCGAACCGCGGCTCGCGGTTGAGATTCAGGTAGTCGACCGCGGTGACGTCGGAGAGGTGGTTGAACGCCAGATCGGGGTGGTCACGGAGGAACCGGGCCAGGGCGACGATCGCCTCGCTCCGCACGACGATGGTCGTCTCGCCGAGGCGTTCACGGACCTCCAGGACCTGCTCGCCGAACTGCTCCCGCACTTTCGCCACGACCGGCGTGGGGATGGGGTTGGTCGCCTCGGCAACCGCCGCCTGCTGCTCGCTCACGATGTCGCCCCCTCTCCCCCTTCCCTCGCCTCCCTCGCCAGGGGAGCAGGGGAATGCGGTGCCAGCGACGTTTCGCCGTAGATCTTCTTCTGGAGCTTGATGATGCCGTCGAGGAGCGCCTCCGGCCGGGGCGGACACCCCGGTACATAGACGTCGACCGGGACGATCTTGTCCACGCCCTGGACGATGGCGTAGTTGTTGAACACGCCGCCGCAGGAGGCGCAATCTCCCATCGCGATGACCCACTTGGGCGAAGACATCTGGTCGTACAGGTGCTTTACCACCGGCGCCATCTTCTGCGAGACCCGTCCAGCGACGATCATCAGATCGGCCTGGCGCGGAGAGGGGCGAAACAGTTCGGCGCCGAAGCGGCCCAGATCGTACCGCGACGCACCGGTGGCCATCATCTCGATCGCGCAGCAGGCCAGGCCGAAGCCCAACGGCCAGAGAGATGACCCGCGGCTCCAGTCGGCAAGCTTCGTCAACAGCATCGTCAGCCCGTTGGGGCTTCCTCCTACCCCCGGCCGCCGTTCCTGAGCCTGGTCCCCCGCTGCGGGTTTCCTTTCGGCTTCGATCTGCCCGCCTTGCGCATGCTGTCGCCCTTCCTGGGCCTGGTCCCCCGCTGCGGGAGGGGGGTTTCCCTCTACCCCCTTGCCCCCTTCCCCCACCCGGGGGGGAAGGGGGAGGTGGGCCCTGAGGTTATTCTCTACGCCCATTCCAACACTCCGCGCTTCCTCCCGTGCGGGCGGGGGCCAGGGGGTGTCCCCCTGAGACCATTCTTTACTCCCATTCCAGCGCTCCGCGCTTCCAGATGTAGACATACCCCACCAGCAGGATCGCGACGAAGATGAGCATCTCGATGAGGCCGAACAGCTTCAACTGCCGATACGTGACGGCCCAGGGGTAGAAGAAGACCGCCTCGACGTCGAACACGATGAACAGCATCGCGACCAGGGTAAACTTCACCGGGAATCGCCGGCGCGCATCCTGCACCGGCCGAATGCCGCTCTCGTAGGGGACCATGCGGTGAGACTCGGGGCGGCGGGGGCCGAGGAGGAACGAGACCGCGAGGATCAGCGCGGTAAAACCGACCGCCAGCGCCTGGAGGACCAGGAGTGGCAGGTATGCCGTGGGCAACGTGCTCACCTCAACTCGCGGCAAGACCTATCCGGCGGACGACCCGAGCAGCCTCGCAATCTCCTGACAACGCCGGGGCAACCCGTGGGGTTGTCACGACCTCGACGAGCTGGCGCCCATCACCTGCCGCCAGAGAACAGATTATAGGGAACCGGATGGATCCTGTCAAACGGGCTGGGCAGTCTGCTTTTCGAGAGACTTCAGAGGTCGTCGTCACCGGCGCCCATCCCGCCGTCACCGCCGCCCCCTGCCTCGCCCCCCATCACGCTCTCGGGATCCTCGCCGGCTTCGATCCGGTCCACCATCTCGTCGAAGTCGTCTCCCAGGTCCTCGCCCATCGAGTCTCCGAGCTTCCGGGCCCACCGGGCGACACTCTTGGGGTCGTTCTCATCGACGCCCCCTAGCGCGGACGGATCGGCCAGATCCTCGAGCCGTCGCTCCTCCGATTTCAACGTCACGACGCGCGAGACTAGCTTCCGCAGGTTGGCACCGCCGCAGCGCTGGCAGGACAGTTTCGGCGTTTCGTGAAAGCCACGCACGAGCAGGCTGGTGAGGCGTCCACAGTCCAGGCAGCGGTACTCGTAGATTGGCACGTCGATCACCGTGGTATGAGTTTCAGGGTATCCTCGATAGCGTGTGGAATGCCCCGGGGATGTACCGGCCCTTCAGTCAGAATTTTGGGCAGGCCTCTGGGCAGAGAACGGGGCCGATTGACTGGTACTCTTCTGATCCATTAGCGAACGGGCCTCGGCGCCAACGCCCAGATCGACACAGTCGCGGAATGTCGAGTAGATCGCCTTCGCGAGCAGGCGCACTCGCCAATCCGGAGCCTGCGGCGCCTGTTCAGGATGGTCGACACTTCGCCGAGACCATTCCTGTCGCTCACGCAGCAGACGATTGAGACGGGTGAGGAACATCACCTGAAAGGTGGTGTACGGCCGACTATTCGCTCTGCCACCGAAGGGCGGTGGCTCGTCGGAGCCATAGCGTTTCGGATCAAAGGGAACCATCGGTAATCCTCGTCGATCACGCTTGCCAAGCAGAATCATCCCGTGAGGGGATCTCCTCCCCCCGTCTCGCCAAGATTATACCACAGTGACCTAACCGGCGGAAGCGCGACCACGCTGATCGTGAGATTGCGCGATGCCGTTCTCCAGCAGCTCGATCTGGCCCACCGCCACTCGGTGTCGTCCCCGGTCGCCCGCGACCTCGGCCCACTGCTCGGACGCGCCGAACGGTCCCTCGCGAAAGGCCGGACCCAGGCGCTCGATGCGACCGGTGAACGTCCCCTCGACTCCTCCGACGACGCGGACGAGCGCGCCGGCCGCCAATCGAAGCTCCGGTGGCGCTTCGACACCTGGCAGCACGCCAAGCGGCAGGATGACCTCCGGGAACGCCGGCGTCGCCTGGACGCAGGCCACCCGGCCCTGATGCAGGCGCAGCACGTCATGCACTTCGGGCGCCATCCCGCTCGATCCAATAGAGCCAAACCCGTCGACGACGACCAGGGCGAGACCACCCTCGCGCCGAGCGGCGGTGAGAACCGACGCGTGGACCGAGCCGGCGACGACCGCGACGATCCCCAGCTCACGGGCGCGGGCCAGCCCCGCCTCGGTGACGCATCCGGCGACCACGACCGCACCGCCGTCAGCCTCATCAAGCTCGGTGGAATTCAGCACGGCAGTGGCTTGCTCGCCCACAATCCGCAGTGGCCCCACGGCCTCGCCACCAATGCCGGTCAGACCGGTGACTAGCGTTGCCACCGTCTCGATCATCGCCGCCCGCCGGGGCGTGATCGAGACGACCGTCCCCGGCACAAACGCGCGCAGTTCTACGTCACGAGAGGCCGGGATGAGCAGCAACTCACCGGACTCGACGGGGCCGTTTGCCAGGGTGCCGTCGACCGGCGCGCGGAGGAGTCGTTCGCCGAATGGCACTCGGCGGCGCCGGGCGATCACCTCGCCGGCGTGTACGGCTTCGCCCGGTTGCCGCCGCAAGTACGGCATGATCTTACCATCGGAGAGGCGAAGAGTCTCGGCCACCGGCAGCACGAACGGCCGCCCCGGCACGCGAGCGCGCCCAATGATCTCGGTCGCCCGCACGGTATCCCCCGGTTCGACCAGGATCCGCCCATCGGCAGGAAGCTGACGCTGGCGACGGATCAGGACCGGCTGGGACGCCAGCCGGCGTTCAGCGACGAGCGATGGCATGTCCGACGATCCCTCCCAACCTGCCCGTGATCCAGGACGCGGGCCCCGGGGCCTTTCCTGGTTCGCCAGCCAGCGCCTGGTTCGCCACCCGGCCGGCGCCGCGGGGCGAACACAAGGTTCGCTCGGCCGGCAGCGGCCGTCCGCGAAGGTCGATCCAGAGGCCGACCGGTCCGATCAATCGGAGGGTCAGGCGCTTGCCATTGCCGGCCCCCAGATCGATACCCCGCGCCGGCTGAAGCATCGCTTCGGCCAGCTTACCGTAGCCGATCGCGATCGATTCGACCTGACCTCCGGTCAGCGCGCGCTCATCGACCTGGCCATCGCCAAAGCGGAGTATCAGCCGTCCGCAAGCCTGATCCTCGCGCAGCGCACCGCGCGCGCCCACGATCGTCCCGATGCCAACCAGAGTGTCGGAGGTCACTACCTCGGAGACGAGGCCCGGAACGACTGACTCGGCTGCACCGGCCAGCGCCAGCGCCCCGCCCTGGTCGACCATCACTTCACTGGCGCCAGCCGGCTGAAGCGCATTGGCGATCAAGAGCGCCGCCTCACGGGGAAATCCCTCCTCGATGGCTCCCCCGCGGCCGATCAGGAGGTGCGCCGTCCGGGACGAGCGGCGGTCAAGCAACGGGGGAGGCCAGGCATCGGACGTCGCCCGCGCTCGGCTCCCGAGAGCGGTGTAGGCGAGATCACGAGTCGCTCCGGCCAGCGGCACCGCGGCCGGCCGCGACCACCAGTTGTAGAGCGCATCGAGCGCGACCTCATCGGGTGGGGGAACCTCACCCCCCCTCTCTTCGACTGGGGCAAGCTCTGGCCGCCGTTCCTGAGCCGGGTCGTTCCTGATGGGGGCGGGCGCGGAGAGGGGGATCCGGCCTGAGTCGTCGGTGCGGTGTGTTCGAGCCAGCGCCGCGAACTCGTCGTCCGGTGACCCGAAGCGATGCGAAATCCGCCGGCTCGATACCCGGGCGTCTGGTCCAACTCGCATCAGCGTGACGCCACTCGCGCCCACATCGACGCCCGAGACGCGAGCGGACCGCTGCCGGGCGAACTGGGTCAGCGCGACGGCGAACGCCTGCCGAGCCGAGACCAGCGATGCGTTGCTCCACGACTGCGCCTCACGGATCCCGCTGCCATCTGCCTGGATGCTCTCCAGCCAGGCGGTGCGCAGCGCGCCCTGAAGCGGCTGCGGCCGCTCGACGTCCCTGGATGGACGGACATTCTCGACGATCCGGAAGTCACAGCGGTCGGCAAGCAGCGCCTCAAGCTCGGTGGAGGCGGCGCCGTTGCCGGCGTAGATAACCGGCAGGTGGTGCCAGCCGTGGTCGAGCGCGTTGCCCAGTACCCGCGCCGCCCACCACAACGGTTCGGCCGCCCCTCCCTCGGTGCCCCCCGTGAAGACGAGGATGTCCGGTCGCCGGTCGAACAGCAGATCGAGCAGGTCCCCAAGGAACGAACGGCGGTCGCTCGTCTCCGCGATGCTGACCGAGCTGACGACTTCCCCAACGTCCGCCGCCGCCCGGATCGCCGCGTCGGTGGAGAGATCCGCCGTGAGGCCAATCACCCCTACCCGTGGTCCGCCGCTCAACGCGATGACCGTGTGGTCGACCCCGGTGATGGCATCGCGCCGGGGAAGCAGGTTCCCCTGGCTGTCCAGGAGCGCCCGGCCGCTCACCCGTTGCAGATCGCGGACGAGCGCCCAGAGCGCCATCGCCAGGCGTGCGCTCCCGTGCGACTGCATTGGGGGGACAGGCTCACGCGTCGCCCCGATGACCCGGTAGCTTCCGTCGACCACGTCGAACAGCGCGCCACGAACGAACACGTGGCCCGTCTCGACCGCGAGGACGACCGGGGTGCGGGCATCGTCACCCATCAGCGCCTCCCTCAACATCCAAGAATGCCTTGCCACGGAGTAGTCAGTTCTCAGTCATCAGTTCTCATTACTCAGTGAAAGGAGGTCCTCACTTATCGGCAACCAGTGGCCAGCAGCCCCGGACCCCGGACTACTGACTACTGACAACTGACAACTCGCATGCCGCTCACCCGAACGCGAGCATCGTACCGAGGGTCCGCAGCCACTCGTCGGTGAGAAAGGCGACGCGGCCGGCGAGCAGCGCGAACCGACTGACGGCGATGCTCGCGAACACGGCGCCCAGCGCGGTGAGCAAGACTCCTCGCCCCACCTGCCGGATGGCCAGGGCAGCGCCGTGACCGATTCCTGACCCGACTGACCCGCCCGTTCCGGAGCCTGCGGCGCCCGTTCCGGAGCCTGCGGCGCCCAGGCCAGTCGAGAACGACATCAGCGTCGCCACAACGCCGACCACGAGCGTCCAGCGGCCGAGGGCGAACACAAGGTTTGCCCCTCCTCCTGGCATTCCGAGGGCATCTTCCCCGAGCGGCACCGCGGTGGCGATCACCTGCGGCACCAGCGTGCCCGCGAGCGCACCGGCGAGCGCGAGCGCAGCCCCAACGCCGATCACGACCGCGAGTGGGATGCTCGCCAGCCAACTGGTCCGCCGTGAGAGGTGCCCCACCAGCAGTCCGCCGAGCAGCAGCGGCACCAGCGGCAGAACGTTCTCGGCGCTGGCGGTCATCGCGGGCTGCACCACCTTCGGCACGAGGACGTGGTGGTAGGCGACCACCGCGGCGTAGCCCGCGGTGACCCCGACGAACACGTGCTCGACCAGCCGGTACACCGGATTGTCGCCGGCGACGAAGCTCAAGACCGCCAGGGTCAGCAGACCCGCCAGAAGGATCCCCAGTGACTCGAACGGGATACCAGGCAACATCATGCGGTCTCCCACCTGTTTTCGTCGGCGGCGCCCTCGCGGGGACGCAGTCTCCGCCAGAGATGCCCGCCCAGCCAGACCACGTTTCCCAGGACGATCGCGGCGACCAGGATGGCCTGGCCGGTCGATTGGGCCAGCAGCCGTGTCCACAGCGTCGTCGCCGAGTCTCCGGTCAGGGAGGCATACTCGTTCGCGCCGGCCAGACCGATGAGCGTGCCCTTGATCTGTGGTCGGTCGCCACGCGCGTACGGTGCGATCAGGGGCCCGGCGCCTGCCGACACCGCGACCACGAGCGGGACCGGCAGCCGGGTCCCGATCTGCTGGACCCAGCGGGTTGGAGCGGCGTCGTCGGCCGCGATGACCACGATCAGCGCGACGTCGGCAGCTCGCTCGACCCCCGCAAGCGCCGCGTAGCTGCCGCTCGATTGGGAGAAGCGATAGTCCTGCGGAGCGGCGGTGCGGATGGCGGTGGCGAACGAGACCAGAGCCGGCTCGTTTCCGGGGATGAACCCCAGGTTCAGGTAGTGGTCTCCGTAGCGACGGCCCAGCCGCGCTCCCTCCTCGTCGAGCAGGCGCTGCGCCAGAGCCGGTCCCTGCGGCGCCAGGCTCATCGCCAGGACCCGCAGATCGCGGGCGAGCAGCCGCCGGACCACCCCCCGCGTCAGCGGCTCCATCTCGCCAAGCTGCCCGGCCTCCCAGTCGATCGAGACCAGGACCGGGGAGCTGGCCGGTACCCGCTCCACCGCCTCGTAGAACGCCCGCGAGCTGGCCGAGGCGGAGGCGGGGGGAAGCGAGAACGGGACGACGAAGGGCAGCGTGACCGCGATGAGCAACGCGACGTGCAGCAGTGGCGGGATGACCGGTCTGACCGCACCCGCCGTTCCTGAGCCAGGCCCGCCGCAGGGAGACCTAACCCCCTCGCCAGCCGTTCCTGATGTTTCCCGCCGCGGGAAGGAGGGGCGGTCCCCCCTTCCCCCCTGGTGGGGGAAGGGGTCGGGGGTAGAGG
>JACPQP010000166.1 GCA_016190465.1 Chloroflexota bacterium | reverse complement strand
GCCACCAAGCGCCGCGTTCGCTCGTCGAGCGCTGGGGCCAACAACTCGAACCTTCGCTTGATTCCAGCCGTCTCAATCATACCGACAATGATAGCTCACGCTGCGCGAAATTGCTACACTTATTCCTGGACAACCCCAAAGGAGGCCCGCAGCCGCGGGATCTCCCCGCAAAGGGACCACGAGCACAAAGACCCTTGGTGTCCTTCGTGTCCTGGTGGTGAGCCCCCGTCGCCGGGCCAGGGTTCAGGCGGTCCCCGGCCGAGGGCGCTTGGACTCTTCGCGGGCCTGGGTCCAGCGCTCGTGGGTGAGCCGGGCCAGCTCGGACTGGTGCCGGAAATGAGGATGCTGACTGGTCGCGGCAAACCAATGCACCGCATCGGTGTACAGACCGAGCCGGTACGACAGCTCCCCGACCAGGAAGGTTAGCAGCAACGTCTGCTGTGGTGGCAGCGAACGGGCCTCCTCGATCGCCTGCCGGTAGAGAGTCAGCGCCGCGGCCAACTCGTCGCGCTCCCGCCCGGCATCCTGTCGCTCCCGGGCCATCCAGGCGAGCTGATGATGAAGGTCCCCCAGCACCTCCGGCCCCGCGCCGCGCGCCTGGTAGGAGATCAGCGACAGCTCCAGGCTCCGGGAGGCGATCGAGGCGTTGCGCGGGCCGTTGAGCTCCTGTGGCCCAGCGGTCTCGCCAGCCTGGGCGAGCGCTGCCCGGACCGCTTCCGCCTGTTCCTCGTCGAGATCGGCGAAATCGGGGGCGTTGGACGCGTACAGACAGGAGGGACAGACGACAGCGCGGTAATGGAGCGGGTTGAGCCCGCCGAAGATCGGCCGCAGGTCCGTATCGCGCCCGGTCGGGCGGATCAGCTCGGGGCGGACGTCGAGCGAGACGAACTCGGCCCGGCAGCAGGCGCAGACGACGGTCTGACCGATGAACAGGTCACGGTTGAACGGCAAGGACGTCGAGCGGACGGGCGAGCGTGATGGCTCGCCGCTCGCCGGTGGCCTCTCGGTCGCGGCGGCGGTCTCGATCAGCGGCGACTCGGGCAAAGCGTCGCCCAGCCGGGGTCCCCTGTCACCCAGCACCAGGCGATCGTCGGCGTAGGTGAGTCGATCGCAGAGCGTTCGGATGAGGGACAGGGCGAAGCGTGGGCTCGAGGTGACGAGGTCAAGGGCCGTCGCCTGATCGAAGTAGAGGACCGACGTGTCCGCCTCGCAGATCGCGGTCGCCGACCGAGGCCGCCCGGTGAACGTCGCCATCTCGCCGAAGAAATGGCCGGGCCCGAGCGTCGCCAGGTGGACTCCTGGCTCACCAGAAGGATCCGCCTGCCCACCGCGCCGTTCCTTGACGAATCGAACGCTCCCCTGTAAGATGACGTAGAAGAACGTCGATGGGTCGCCTTCCTTGAAGATCACACTGCCCTTCGGGTAAAACGCCCCGTGCTTGCGGCGCAACCCGCGTAGTGCGTCGAGGTCAAGATCCCGCATCATCCGATTCTCCGTTCGCAGCCGGCTCGTCTCCGGGCGGAGGGCGTGAGTGAGAACCCCGCTGGGCACCCTATTCATATCATTTATCGCCGTCACTTGACAACGATCACCCGTAACGCCGAGTGGTCGGCATCGTTGTACTTGATGCAAGTCGCATCGCGGTTGGCGCGACGGTGGCTCGACCGGGCATCGGGGCACCGATCGTCCCGCCACGGCGGCGAGCGCACACCAGGGCGTTCTCGGGCCTCCCTTTCACCTGGTGCGCCCGGGCCACGGTATCCGGCCCGGGCGCACTGCTATTCTCGCGCCGATTGCGGGCACCCACAGGGGGGTGCCCCTACGGTAGGGGCGGCCCCCCGTGGCCGCCCCGCCCCCGTGGCTCACCCCACCGAGCAGATCGGCGTCAGCCCGTCAATGACCCAGTCCTTGCCGCCGCAGACGTCGGTGTAGCGCACCCCGGGCGGCTGGACGAAGTCGCGCGGCGGCAGGCCATAGTAGCGGTGCGCTTGCATCATGACGTTGTGCCAGATCTGGCCAGCCGAGAGGATGCCGATGATGTTGCGCATCGGTTCGGCGTCGCTGTTGCCGACCCACACGCCGGTCGTCAGGTCCGGGGTGAAGCCGATCGTCCAGGTATCCTGGGTGAAGTGCGTCGTACCGGTCTTGGCTGCCGCCGGCCGATCGAGAACGAGCGCCCCGGCCTGGCTGAAGGTGAAGTGCCGAGCGCTGTCGTCGCCCAACACCGAGAGCAGCAGCCACGCCGCCTGCGGCGACACCACATTCAGCGCGTAGGGTTGGTATCGGTACACCTCGTTCCCGGCGGGATCTTCGATCCGCAGGATGGCGGCTGGCTCCAGCTCCCGCATGTTCGGCTGGCGCTCGGCCAGGGGCACCGGCGCGCCGATCATTGTCCCGCCGTTGGCGATGCCCGAGTAGGCGAAGGCCAGATCGAGGAGCTTGACGTCAGCCACCCCCAGTCCGACCGCCAGACCGAACCTGCTCGGGTCTTCGATCGTCGTCAGCCCCATCCGGTGGGCGGTGGCGATCATGTCGTCGACGCCCACTCGGGTCAGGAGCTTCACCGCCGGGATGTTGAGCGAGCTGGCGAGCGCCTCACGCAGCTTGATGTTCCCGTGGAACGTGAGATCGAAGTTGCTGGGGCAGTAGAGCGGGAGCGTATAACCCGTCTCGAAACAGGTCTTGACATCGTCCACCCGGGCGTTGGGTACGAAGCCCCGCGCGAAGGCGGTGACGTAAGTGAAGGGCTTGATGGTCGAGCCGGGCATCCGCCGGGCGACCGCGACGTTGACCCGGCCGTCGATCGATTCGTCCCAGTAGTCGATGCTCCCGGCCATGGTCAGGATCTCCCCGGTCGTCGGGCGGATGATGACGACGGCGGAGTTCTTCGCGTTCATCGGCTGGCGAATCTCGGCCACCCGCTGGCGGGCGAGCTGCACCGCCATCTCTTGCAGGTCCAGGTCGAGCGTAGTCGTGATCTTCCATCCGCTCCGGTAGAGGGCGTCCGGCCCATACCGGTGCCCGATCTGCTCGCGGACGTAGTCGACGAAATGGGGCGCCCGCATGCGGATGTTCGGGTCGGAGAAGCTGAGCGGCTCAACCTTGGCCCAGTCGGCCTCTTCCGGCTCGATCAGGCCATGGTAGACCATCCGATCGAGGACGTGGACCTGCCGCGCCTTGGCCGCCTCCAGGTGGATGTACGGATCGTAGTCCGACGGCGCCTGCGGCAGCCCGGCCAGCAGCGCAGCCTCGGCCAGGGTCAGGTCGGATACCTTCTTGTCGAAGTAGACGCGCGCCGCGGCGACGATCCCGTAGCTCAGGTGGCCGTAGTACACCTCATTGAAATACAGCTCCAGGATCTGGTCCTTGGAGAGCGTCTGCGTCAACCAGACGGCGAAGATGGTCTCCTTTAGCTTCCGGGTGTACGACTGCTCGGTGCGCTCCTCGAGATCAAAGAGGACGTTGCGCGCGAGTTGCTGGGTGAGGGTGCTGGCGCCGCTCACCACGCCGCCGCTCCGAAAGTTCTGGGCGCCCGCGCGGGCGATCGCCAGGATGTCGAAGCCGGGGTTCTGGTAGAAGGACGGGTCCTCGACGGCGATCGTCGCGTTGATCAGGTGCGAGGGGACGTCAGTGAGGCGGACTGGCGTGCGCCGTCCCCCCTCGGGGTCGAAGATCTCGTAGAGCAGCTTGCCGTTCCGATCGTAGATGAGCGTCGACTGGAAGGTCTGTCGCGCCGTGACCCACGCCGGCGGTGGCAGCTCCCGGCTGAGGTAGGCGTAAGCGGTCCCCACACCCATCGGTGTGAAGACAGCCGGGAGCAGCATTCCCAGGACCAGCGCGATGACAAACAGGCGGATCGGCGCGCCGGACTGCGTGCCGAGGAAGGCCCGAAAGTGGTGACGGACGATGAGCGACCGCCCGCGCGGCCTCCGATTGGCCCCGCGCCGCCGATCTCCGGCGCCACGGCTCCCCCGTGACGAATAGCTCTCTCTCATCATCAACTCGCTCCCGTGACTGGGACGCCCTCACCCCCGCAAAGGGTCCATCGTGACACCTCAAGGGGCGATGCAAGAAGAGGACCAGCCGACGGCGAGCGGTGTCCGGAATCGGTGTCAGTAACGACATTCCTCGCGGGCGGTCTCGTACATCGCCAGGATGTTGTCGATCGGGATGTCGGGCAGCAGCGAGTGGCTACACGTGCAGATGTAGCCACCGCCAGCGCCCAGGACGCGGAAGCGGTCGCGGACCTCGGCGCGCACGTCCTCCGGCGTGCCGAACGGCAGCGTGTCCTGCACGTCGATGGCGCCGTGGAAGGCCAGGCGGTTGCCGAAGTCGCGCTTCAGGCCGGCCGGCTCCATTCCCGCCGCGCCCACCTGGATGGGGTTGAGGCCATCCAGCCCCATCTCGATCAGGTCCGGGATCACCGGCCGGATCGCCCCATCGCTGTGGAGCAGCACCTTCACCCCGTACCCCCGGACGCAGCGGAACACCCGCTCGAACCGGGGTCGGACGAACCGGCGCCACTGGCCCAGCCCGAGCAACAGGCTGCGCTGGGTGCCGAAATCGGAGGACATGAACACCACATCCAGCTCGCCGTCCGCTCGCGACAGCAGCCGGTGGAGGACCGCCTCGTTGTAGTCGGTGATCCGGTCGAGCACCAGGTCGACCAGGTGGGGCTCCTCGGAGAGCCAGGCGAAGAACTTCTCGAAGCCGACCATCTCGATGGCGTCGAAGAAGATCCGGCACCGGGGCACCGTCATCCGGGCGTGCTCGCCGGCCGCCCGGCAATTCTCCAGCCAGGTGGCGACGTCGACGTCGTCGGGGTCGGGCCAGGGGTGCGCCTCGACATCCGCCCGCGAGGTTGCCTCGGCGAGCGGGTGATAGGTAGTGTATCCACTGAAGGGACCGGCCCGCCGGATGCCCCAGATGTCCTCACTCTCACTCGTCGGCTGGCGCCTCTTCGCGGCACGATCCAGGCTCGGCACCTCGATCCAGCGCACGTCGACGCCGAGGGCCCGGAGCAGCTCCTCCTTGCTCGTGACGCCGAGCCGGCGGCTCAGCGCGGCGGTGACCTGTGGCTCGGCGATGTAGTCGAGCGGCAGACGGTCGGGCTCGCGGTGTTCCAGGGCTGCCCGGACACGTTCACGTGGGTTCATCGATCTCCTCCCTCATCTTCGGACCTCATAGAAGAACCGTTGCCCGCGGCGGGCCAGCTCATCCAGCGCGCGCCTGGCGTCGTCGGGCGTGGCTGCCTCGAGTCGCTCGACGACCCGCCCGCTCTTCGCCAGGCGCCGCTCGACCTCCGCACCATCGCCTCCGGGTGGCGCGACGATGGTGATGTGGCTGGCGCGGGCGGCGGCCTGGGGGTCGAAGCCAACGGTCGGGCGAAATCGGGCGACGTACTCGGCTGCCGCCTGAAGGACCGCCGACGGCCAGCGGACACGCAGGTCGGCGTCGGCGACCGGCACCAGGATCAGCAGATAATGGCTGGACGGCTCGGCTGGCTGTGGGGGACCGGGTGGGACGGACGGCGAGTGGTCACCCTCGGGCATCGCCCGGCGCCGCTTCTTCAGCAGCTTCAGGCCGCCGACCGCGGCGAGACGGCGGCCATCCGCCCGGTAGAAGGCGTGGGCGTCGGAGTGGTCGGTGGGCGACTGGCCGAGCGCGAAGAAGGCGTGGTTGAAGAGATAGGGAGGGACCTCGTCGTCCATCAGCAGCCGGGCCAGCTCGACGATCCGCATGCTGTGCGTTAGCTCGTCGATCGGGGGGAACTCCCGGTCATCCTGCGTCCCGATCGTCAAGCCACTCTCTCCGGCGATCTGGGGCAGGCTCAGGCCGAGCTTCGCCCGGACGATCTCGTCGTACCACTCGAAGAGTCGGAACCCGCGATGGTCCTGGATCCCGGACGGACGGCGGTACGGCCGAGCCTGCGGCCAACGGGCGCTCCCTCCCTGCCCCCAGCTCAGCGGACGATTGCCGGCGTAGTTGTGGATGCACAGCCCCAGTCGCTCGAACAGGGCTGCTCCTGTCCGGGCCTTCATTATGTCGAGAAGCGAGCCGAGGAAGGTCGTGTCCCAGTAGTCGCCGCCGGCGCGTAGCGGCGACAGCAGCGGCCAGAGGCCCGCCTCGAGCAGCACGACGAGCCCCGGCAGAAGGTAGTTGGCGAACCGGTCGACGAGGTCGGGGCGAGCCCAGTCGGCCGCGGGCCAGTGGGCGGCGACGTTCGGCTCGCCATAGAGATAGACGTAGTGAACGCCACAGCCCGCGTACACCCGGGCAAGGCTGGCCAGGGCCAGGTCGTCGAGCGGGCGAATCGGCTGGGGTGCGATGCGCACGACCGGCTCGATCCCCTGCGCCACGAGAGCCCGGAGAAAGTCCTCCGGAATCGGCACGGTCGGCTCGCCGCGTAGCACCAGCCACTTCACTCCCATCGCCTGGAGCTCCGGCCGCCAGAAGCGGATCGCCTCGCGGTCGTAGTGCAGGGCGTCGGTGTAGTAGTGGAAGCCGATGCCGGTGTCGTCCGGCGGGCGCGGATAGCTCGCCAACTCGGTCAACGCTTCGTCCTCAGAGCGGGAGGTTCTTCGGCTTCACCGGGCCGGCTCTTCGTGCGCCCTCGTGCCCTGGTGGTGAGCCTCGTGCCCCTGGGGACGCGGGGCTTACCACAAAGACACGAAGAGCACAGTGACAGCCCTCGTCGCCCCGTCGCTGCACGCCCCGTCGCCCCGTCGGACCTCCCGCGTTCTGGGGGAGAGTCTAGCAAGTCAGGGGGAAGGTGGGAAGCGGGGGGTACGCCCTCACCCCCAGCCCCTCTCCCGCGGGAGAGGGCAGGATGAGGGCCGTCCCATAGTACAATACCCGACGGTGGCGAGGCCCCCCGGCGATGTGCCGCGGTCCGAGCCCGCGCCCTTGAAGCGACGGTGCGCGCGATGCGCACGAGAAATGGAGGCGACGATGGGGACGGTGGTGCTCTCCGAGCTTGCCGCGGGTCCGTATGGCCGGCCCGACCTGGAGGAGTTTCGCGCCCAGGCGCTCCGGCCGCTCCTGTGGAGCCCCTTCGGGCTGGCAACCCTCAGCATCGTCGGCGTGTACGACGTCGACCGCCCGGAGCTAAGCTGGCTACCGGCCATTCTCGCGGCGACGGTCGGCCTGCTGGCATCGCGCGCCGCTCGGTACGGGGTGGTGCCCGCCGCGGTCGCGCTGCTGGTGGGGCTTGGCCTGACCCTGGCCGTCGCGCAGTTCCTCTACCCGGGCAGCCCGTTCGCGGTGCTGTACGTTCTCCTCGTCGTCGCCTCGGCCGCGATCCTGGGCCCCCCCGCCGGGCTCGCCGCGGCGGTGCCGGCCAGTGTCGCCATCCTTGGGCTGCGACTGTTCGGCGACGAAGCGCTGCCGCCGCTTGTCGCGAACACGGCTCTCTTCGCCGTCGGAACTGCCGCCGGCATCTCCTGGCTGGCCACGTCGCCCTTCCGGACGGCGCTGGACTGGCTCTGGTCCTCCTACGCGCAGCTCGTCGCCATGTC
>JACPQP010000165.1 GCA_016190465.1 Chloroflexota bacterium | reverse complement strand
GGGGTCGGCGTGTTCGTGGGCGCCGCCGGGACGGGGGTTGGCGTTTTCGTAGGCGCCGGCGGAACCGGCGTCGGGGTGGTCGTCGCCGCCGGCACCGGCGTCGGCGTATTCGTCGGCGCCGGCGGAACCGGCGTCGGAGTGGTCGTCGCCGGCGGAACAGGGGTCGGCGTGTTCGTCGCCGTCGGCGGAACCGGAGTCGGCGTATCTGTCGGCGGGACCGGCGTCGGGGTCGGCGTGTTGGTCGGCGTGGGCGCGGCCAGGACGCAGGCGAATGTGATCCTCAAGCCGTGGGCCTGCCCCAGCGTCTTCCCCGGCGGGGGTACGAGCTTCACGTGGATGTCAGTTCGCTTCCCGACTGCCGAGGCCGGAACGCAGACTCGCATCGTCACCAAAGTCGAGCCCATCGTGGTGATGATGGCCGGATCGAACGTGATGCCCCAACCGCCCTCGCCGCCGATCGCCTCAAGCGTCAGCGGCAGCACCTCGGCGTTGTTCACCACCACCGTGAACTGGACATCGAAACACTGGCCCTCGAAGACGCAGGGCGCGCTGACCTTCCAGATGCCATCCTGCCCCATCTCGGCAGCAGACCAGCCCGATGGGACGATGACGTCGGTGATGTCCACGTCCTGGCCAGCCTGGGCCGTCAGGACCTCCCCGAACAACGTCAGAATGAGTAATAATGGCAGTATCGCTCGTCGCCAGTGCATTGCTTTGGGTCCTCCTGGTCTCCCACTCGCGTATTCGTCGAGGCTGCGCGCTTCGCTCACGTCATCGGAGATCGGACGGCGGGCCAGCATCGTCGTATCGCTACCGGACAGCGCGGGTCACAAACCAACCGGATCACCGCCAGGACGTGCGGACTCGGGCCTCGCTTCGGCGGCGCAAGCTGCGTGAGCAGGCCCCGCCTTCTTCGCCCGTTGCATAAGCCGTGCCACTTCCGCCCGTTATGTCGCCTCTTTTCTTGGAGTGGCCTTCGTCGCTTTACGCGCCTATGCGAACCCCGTAGAATGGGGCTCACCAGGGTAGGTATCGCGGTGGGGGAGGTGCCCGGCGATCCCGCGAGAACCTCCAGTAGAGACGTCCTGCCAGGACGTCTCTACTGGAGTCGCGGGCTACCCGGACCGAGTCGGCCTTCACCGACTCCGGTAGGCCGCGCAGGCGGGCTTCGTAAGGGTAGCTTGCGACTCATGAAGATTATCGAGATAGCCTGGCGCACGCGCCACGCCGACAGCGGGCCTGGCGACTGAAGTCGCGGCTACCTTGACGAAGCCCGCCTGCGCGGGCTGGTTGAGTCGGCGAAGGCCGACTTCGTAAAGGTAGCTGGCGACTTTAGTCGCCGAGCACCTCGTCCGACGGCGGCTTCTGGGCCAGACTATTTCGCTCACTTCCATTAGTCGCCGAGCACCCCCGCCGCTACCTACCCCGGTGAGGTAGAATGGGCAGGGAAGGCGAACAGGTAAGGAGGCGAGAGTGGCGGAGCAAGTCGGCGCGCTGATCCGTCGGCATCGCGCGGAGATCGTCCACGACTGGGTGGCATCGCTCAAGAGTCTGGAGGGCACCAGCTTCGTCGCCCGGTCGCTCGAGGAGCTCGTCGCGGTCTGCGGCGACTGCTGCGACGCCTTCCTCCAGGTGCTCGAAGAGGGGAGCTTCGGCCAGGTGCACCGCTTCATCCAGGACATTGCGCCAGTGCTCGCTGGCCAGGGGTTCCGGGCGGCGGAAGCCCAGCGGGCATTTCTCCACTTCAAGGAGACGATCTGGCCATTGCTCTCCGAGGCCTACCAGGGCGATTTCATCGAGTTCATGAACGCGGTGCGCCAGATCGACTCGTGCCTGAATGTGACGATCTACGAGTTCTCCGAGGTCTACAGCGCCCTCAGCGCCCGCACCGACGCCTACGTCCGCGAGCTCGAGGAGGTGAATCGGAAGCTCGAGCTGCTGGCGGTGCGCGACAGCCTGACCGGCCTGTACAACCACCGGTACTTCCAGGATCGCCTGCGCGAGGAGATCGGCCGGGCGCAACGCTACCAGCGCTCGCTGTCGCTCCTGATGGCCGACCTCGACGACTTCAAGCGGGTGAACGATGAGCACAGTCACCAGCGCGGCGACGACGTGATCCGGCAGGTCGCGGCGCTCGTCCAACGAAACATCCGGGAGGTCGACGTGCCCGCCCGCTACGGCGGCGAGGAGTTCGCCGTGGTCTTCCCCGAGACGAGCATCGCCGGCGCCGCCATCGCCGCCGAGCGCGTGCGCCGGGCCGTCGCCGAGTTCGATTTCGAGATCGGCGAGCCAGTGACGATCAGCATCGGGCTGGCGTGCTATCCGAAGCACGCGACGACGGCCGTCCACCTGATCGAGCTCGGCGATCGCGCGCTCTACCTGGCCAAGCGCGGCGGAAAAAACCGCGTCGTCGTCTGGGCCGAGCAGCCGCAGGCATCGTAGTATGGAGCGATCAGCAATCTCGGGGCACGATAGTCCTCCAGCCGCCTTTGTCATTCCGAGCCCTGCGGGGCTCGGAATCTCCGCCACGGTGCGCAACGACCACGGCCGGGATTCCTCGCTGCGGCTCGGAATGACACCGGGGCCGCGGCTCGGAATGACCAGTGCTGAAGTGCCACTGGAGGATCAGGAGGGGAACCGCGCGTGGGTAAGAACACTGAGATCGGCGTGGGGGTAGTCGGCTGTGGAGCCATCGCCCAGGTGATGCACCTGCCCTATCTGGAGGAGATCCCCGAGTTCCGCGTGTCGGCCCTGTGCGACGTCTCGGCCTCGCAGGTAGCCGCCGTGGGGGCCCGCCACCACGTCCCACCGAACCGACAGTACGCCGACTTCCGGGACCTGGCCGCCTGCCCAGGTGTGGACGCGGTGCTCGTCCTGTCGGCCGGCTCGCACGCTCCGGCCGCGATCGCCGCGGCCCGGGCGGGCAAGCACGTCTTCGTCGAGAAGCCGATGTGCCTGGCGCCACGGGAGGCGGACGAGATGATCGCCGCGGCCGAGACCGCCGGGGTCCAGCTCATGGTCGGATATATGAAGGCTTACGACCCGACCTACCAGACCGCTCGCGAGCTCTGGCGAGAGATGCGGGAGGCGGACGAGATCCGGTTCATCCGCGTCCACGACATCTGCCACGACAACGCCCACGTCATCGCCGACCTGTACGGCTCGGCCATCGTCCACTCGCAGGACGACATCGCTCTGGAGGTCCGAGCCCAGCTCGCTGCTCAGAGTCAGGCCCTGCTGGACGAGGCCCTCGGCGCCGATGCCTCGTCGGCGGCTCGACGGGCATACGGGAAGTTCCTCGGGCTCCTCACCCACGACACCAGCATCCTGATGCTCGCCTTCGGTGAGCCCAGCCGAGTGCTGAGCGCCGAGGTATGGGACGATGGCCAGGGTCTCGTCACTATCCTCGAGTTCGGTGAGAAGGTCCGCTGCGTTCTGGAGACGTCCCGGGGCGGCCAGCACTGGATGGACGAGTCGCTGGCAGTGTACGGCGCGCTCCGGCAGGCGACGCTGGAGTTCCCCTCGCCCTACCACCGGAACGCGGCCACCGTCCTCCGCGTCCGGGAAAACGCCGGCCCCGGCTACTCCGAGCGGCAGGTGGTCAGCTCCCTGGCCGAGGCATTCAAGCGGGAGCTCGAGCACTTCCGCGACTGCATCTTCACCGGCAAGAAGCCCCTGACCGATGGCCTACTGGGCAAGCGAAACGTGGAACTGGGTCAGGAGGTGGTCAAGCTCGCTCAGGGGGCAAAGAAAAAGTAGCGCATACGGGATTCGAACCCGTGATCTCCGCCTTGAGAGGGCGGTGTCCTGGGCCGCTAGACGAATGCGCCACGCCCTGAATGATACCACACGACTTCTGAGACTGTCAACTCCGTAGCAGCCAGCCAGCCGATGCCTGCCGACCACTCATCGTGTTGGCACCAGACGACCGGCCACCGAGCCGACACCCGTCGCCAGCGCCAGGAGGAGAAATCCGGCCGCAAACGCCCCGGTTTGGTCCGTCAGCAGGCCAAACGCGGCCGGCAGGATCGCCGAGCCGGCCACGGCGATCGCCGAGACGAGCCCAACCGCACTGGGGCCATCGCCCGGCTTGCTCAGATCGTAGCAGAGCTGGAAGACCGCCGCGAAGGTGAACGAGCAGCACCAGATGGCGACCAGCGCCAGGGCAAGCTGGAGCGCCAGCGGCGGAGCAAGGCCGAGGCCGACGAGGGCGGCGCTCGCCATCAGGAGCGAGCCAGACACCAGGCGGCGCTCCGTCGTCCGACGAAGTGCCGGGCCACCGAGCCAGCGGGCCAATCCAGAGAACACCAGGAGCGCCGCGCTGATCAGCAGGCTCTGCCTCAGGTCGCCGCCGAGCGAGTGGGCAACGAGCGAGCTCAGCCAGCTCGTCAGCGCGACCAGGACGCCGAACGAGCCGAGGTGGGCCAGGCCCAGCAGCACGACCTGGCGCTGTGCTGCCAGCTCCCACACCCGCCGCGGCGCGACCGGGCGGACGATGGCGGTGGTAGCCGATGGGCGGTGGCGTCCCAGCAGCGCGATCGCTGGGATGACCACCATGAGAGTGGTGCCGGCGTGCCCTGGCCAGCCAAGCGCGCCAACCCACACGGGGAGCATGGCGAAGGCAAGCGCGGCGCCGAAGCTGGTGCAGGCGCCGTAGAGGGCCTGGTCGGTCCGCGCCCGCGCCGGCGGCGCCGACGCGGCGACATAGGCCGAGCCGACGACGAACGTCGTGCCGGTCGCGAGGCCCAGCGCAGCCCGCAGCGCGATCAGCGCGGAGAAGTCCACGACCAGACTGCTCGATACGACCAGCGCGCCGATGGCGACGCCGAGAGCGATCGCGGCACGATGGAGGCCGAGTCGCCCGATGAACCAGCCCGAGAGGATCTGCGAGATCGCGTGCGCGGCCATCAGCGCGGTGGTCAGCAGACCAAGCTCGGCGTTGCTTACGCCGAACGTGGCACGTAACTCGGGGGCCAGCGCAGGCAGGCTGAACATCGCCGCGGCGACACTACAGCCGATCAGGATAGCGATGAGCAGGTAGGCGGGAATGAGCCCTCCTTCTCACAAACCCGCCGCGCGCCTGCGGAGGATAGTCCGTAGCTCTCGCAGGTCGTGGATCGCCTGGCAATTCGCGGCCCGTCGACGATCGAGGAGGATGGCCGCGAGGCCCACTCGCTCGGCGCCTTCGACGTCGTTCACCCGATCGTCCCCGACAGAGGCCGCTTCGTCCGGAGCGACGCCCAGGCGGTCGAGCGCTGCCACGAAGATCTCCGGGCGCGGCTTCCGGTAGCCGACCCGGGCCGAGCTCACTATGGCATCGAACCAGGGGCCGATGCCCAGTCCGGCGACGAGCTCCGGGAGGCGCCAGTGGTTGTTCGAGACGATCGCCAGGCGAAGGCCAGCGCCGCGCAGTGCAGCGAGGACGGCGGGCACCTCCGGGAACAACCGGTAGCTGGTGGGGTCGGCCTGAAGTGCCATCACCCGTCGCGCTCCCACGTCGGCACCTGCTCCCAGCCCCAGCTCGCGCAGGATCGCTGCCTCGATGGCGCCAATCCAGCGGGCGTACCCGGCCTCGTCGCCGCTCGCCTCGGGGTGCGCACACCCCTCGATCGGGCCCCAGATACGCCGGATCGCCGCCTTCACCGCCTCGGGGCTAACCGCCAGGCCCTGCTCCCGACAAGCCGCAATCTGGGGCCACTCCCAGCAGGGAACGCCGGTCGCCAGCGTGTCGGCGAAATCGAAGAGCACCGCTTTCAATCTTCGAGCCCTCACGAAGTGCTGAGTACTGAGAACTGAGTACTGAGAACTGAGAACTGAGTACTCAATCTTCGAGAACGAGGCAGGATTGATCGCCTCTCGCTCGTTGCTCGAAAACCAGGTTGAGGTAGCGCTCCAGGTTCGGGGTGAACTCCAGGCCGGCGAGCTCGGTCCGACTCACCCAACGGACTTCCAGGGCATCGGACCCGTAGCAAGGCTCCGGCCGATCCATACCGGACTCGTACTCGGCGACGAAGTCGACGATCACGTAGTGGTACCGCACCACCCCCTGCGCGTCACAGATGACCCGGTTGACCAGCAGGGCGAGACGTTTGGCCTCGATCTCGATGCCACATTCCTCGCGGAGCTCGCGGCGGGCCGCCTCGCGTAGCGACTCACCCAGCTCCAGGCGACCGCCCGGAATGCTCCAGGCGCCACGATGGGGCTCGTTTCCCCGCCGGACGAGCAACACGCGGTCACCGCAGAAGACGATCACGCCCACGCCAAGCGTCGGTCGCAGGGGGTCGGCCACAGCCGCACCTCAGTCGTGTCGGGAAGGTCCAGGAAGGACCGAGCCCCTCCTGGCGGCTTCTCGGGGGCAGGAGAGTCTAGTGGACCCCCTGCCCGAACAATCAACGACCTTGCCCGTTCAGGCGGCGTTCTCAAGGACCCGCTGGCGGCGGCCCTGCTCATAGGCGCTCCGGACGACCGACCGGATATGGCGCCAGTTGCCCGTGCCAAAATCAGGCCACCGCGCCGCGAGTTGGGGCTCGATCTCGTCCCACTCACGCTCGCCGTGGACGACGCCGGCTTCCCATCCCAGACGATAGCCGGGCCGCACGTCCTCCCAGCGCTCGCCGTGGGGCCACTGCGTCTCTTCCCATAACCGCCGCAGCTCCGGCTCGCGGTCCTCGAACCGCATCAATGTTCGCATCGCGCGTTTCACAGCATCCCCCGTATCATAGCATGCCCGCTCACGCGATGAACATAGCGCAAAGAGCGTGCCAGCCGAACTGCTTCTTTTCTCGCCCTTAGTGGTAGGCCGAGTGCATCCCATCGAGGACCTGCTGCTGCTGCTCCTCCGACAGGTACTCCTCGAAGAGCGGCAGGTAGACGCGCTCCTCTTTCTCCAGGTGGACCCTGATGACCGCTCCCAGCTCGAGGGCGAGGCGCTGAATCCGGTTGTTGAGGGCGGTGCGCTCCGCCGCCGGCGCGGTCCGCAGTTCCTTCACTGCGCTTTCGAGCTGGCTGATGTAGTCCTGGATGAACTCGTGGTCAACGCTCATCGTCGCCGTGGCGCTGCCGTGGGCTTTGATCTGCGGCTCGATGGCCGAGTACAGGTGTCGCTCCTCACCCCGAGCGTGGGGTAGCAGATCGCCGGTCAAGAAGGTGACCAGCGCGTCCGGGCTCGCATCGGTACGGCCCTCCGCGATCGCCCCGACCTGGTCGGTAAGTGTGCGCAGGATCTCCCGGTGATGGTTGCGAATCATCTGGCTTACCGTAGACATTGACTCCGAACCTCCTGTTGTGCGCGTTAGTCAGGCGCTCTTGTTTCATAGCCTAGCCGGATACCTGGCCGGTGTCTTTGTGCTAGCGCAAACACCCGCGGGCCTGTGCCCCCGCCAGGGCGGGGCCTGGGTGTGTCCGCCTCCTCCATCTGGAGGCCCTTCTCCGGGTGGGGCAAGGGGCACCCACGCCAAATCCCTGCCCGATTATGCGATAATACCCCCGGGGGTGGAACGATGCAGCCGAGTTTCTTCCAGGACGCCGCGAAGGCGTCCAGCTCGCCCGCGATCAAGCCGCCGGCCGATCTGGCGGCACCGCTGGCGGCCCGGCTGCGGCCGACGACGTTCGGCGAGTTCATCGGCCAGGAGCACTTGCTCGGTCCGGGAAAAGTGCTCCGGACCGCCGTCGAGACGCGTCAGCTTGGGTCGTTGGTGCTCTGGGGACCGCCCGGCACAGGCAAGACCACTCTGGCGATGCTTCTGATCCGCCTCCTCGACCTGGAGACCCACTCGCTCAGCGCGGTCACCGCCGGAGTGACCGAACTGCGCAAGGTGATCGAGGCGGCCCAGCGGGCCAGGCAGGCTCGCCGGCGCACGGCACTGATCGTCGACGAGATCCACCGTTGGAACAAGGCGCAGCAAGACGCGCTCCTTCCCAGCGTCGAAGAGGGGCTCATCACCCTCCTCGGCCTGACCAGCGAGAACCCGTATTTCGATCTGGTTCCGGCGCTGCGGTCACGTCTGCGCATCCTCCGGCTCGAGCCGTTGCGTCCCGACCACGTGCACGCGATCCTCGAGCGCGCCCTCGCTGAGCCATCGCATGGGCTGGGGCGAGTGGGCTGCACTGTCGAGCCGGCGGCGATGGAGCTGCTCGTGCAGACGTCCGGCGGTGATGCCCGACTCGCGCTGAACGGTCTGGAGGCGGCCGCTGCCCTCGCCATCACCGGCGAGGGCGATGCCCGGATCGCCGTCGCCACGGTCGAGGAAGCCCTCCAGCGGCGCAACGTGCGCTATGACCGCGCTGGCGACGACCACTACCAGACGATCTCCGCGTTCATCAAGAGCGTCCGTGGCTCGGATCCGGACGCCGCCATCTTCTGGTTGGCCAAGATGCTGGCCGCGGGCGAAGAGGCGCGCTTCATCGCCCGGCGAATCGTCATCCTGGCGAGCGAGGATGTCGGCAACGCGGACCCGCAGGCGCTGGTGCTGGCCGAGGCCGCTGCGCGGGCCGTCGAGCACATCGGCATGCCGGAGGCGCAGCTCATCCTCGCCCAGGCGACGACCTACCTCGCCACCGCGCCGAAATCCAACGCCGCGGCGAAGGCGCTCTGGACCGCCCAGGCGGCAATTCAGCGGGGGGCGACCCTGGAGGTGCCGCTGCACCTGCGCAACGCGTCGTTCGGGGGCGCGGGCGGCCTTGGCTATGGCGAGGGCTACGAGTACACCCACGACTACGAGGAGGACGATCCGCGGCGATACCGCCAGCGACACCTCCCCTCGGGCGTGGAGGGACCGTTCTACAAGCCAACCGAGCACGGGTTCGAGGCCACGATCCGCCACTGCCTGGCCCGGATCCGGCAGATCCGGGATCGCGACGGGGGGACGGGGCGACCGGGCGACGGGGCGTGAGGCGACGGGGCGTGGAGCGACGGGGAGACGGGGCGACACGGCGTCGACCCCGGATGCCCCGTCTCCCCGTCCCCGTGTCGCCCCGTCGCTCCACGCCCCGTCGCCCGGTGGCTACGCCGCCCGGGTCGCCTCGGTGGGCATCCCCGCGTCGACCCACGCCTTCAGCCCACCCTTCAGGGCAGCAACCTTCGGGTATCCACGTTCAAGCAGCATCTGCGCCGCACGGGCGCTTGAATGTTCAGCCGGTCAGGTTCAGTAGAACACGATCCAGCGATCGGGCGGCAGCTCACTGTGCCGGCGCAAGACCTCGCGCAGCGGCACATGGATGGCCCCGGCGATCCGCTGCTGGGCGAAGTCCTCGGCCGAGCGGACGTCGACGAACACCGGCTGCTCGCCCCGAGCCTGGAGCTGGCGCACCTCGTCGATGGTGATGCGCGGCGCCTGATCAATCGATGGCGGTCTCACGGCTATCCCTCCGTGGGCATACTCACCAGGGGTAGGTGAGGCCGGAGCAAGAGCCGTGCCCACGGGCTCCTGTCGAGGTTTAGCTGGGCACCGCGTCCCCGTGTCTCAACCTCCCTTCGTGCCCTTTGTGTCTTTGTGGTGAGCCCCGTACTCCGCGTCTCCCGCCACCTCGCGATACGCCCCCAGCGTCGCCCGCGCCGCGTGGGCCCACGTGTATCGCTCGACCACGTGGGCGCGGAGGCGGCCGTCGCGGGGACGGCGTCGGGCGGCCGCGATGGCCGCGGCGATTGAGACCGGCGAGGCCGGGTCGCAGTAGTCGGCCAGCGAGCCGAAGTACTCCGGGGGGGAGCCGCGATCGGTGGTGACGACGGCGCAGCCCGCGGCGGCCGCCTCCAGGCTCACCAGGCCGGGCGTCTCGTACCAGCTCGGCAGCGCGTGGACCGCGGCCGCGGCGTAGGCGCTCGCCAGCTCCTCGTGGGGCAGCCCAGGGATGGTCACCGCCCCGACCTCGGCCGCCCGTCGCTCACAGAGCTGGACGTACCGGGGCTCGCGCCCGTTCGGCCGCCCGATGAGGACCGGCGCTTCTCCGAGCAGTTGACAGGCGCGAAGCAGGGCGATCTGGTTCTTCAGGATCTCGATCCGGCCGACGCACAGGACGAAGTCCCGGCGGCCGAACGCGGCCACGAACGGCCCGGGGTCAGCCCGCAAGAAGATGTCATGGTCGAAGCCGTTTGGCACCACGACCGCCCGGGCCCGCTCCGAGACGCCGAAGTCACGCTGGACGACCTCCAGGCCACGCGCGGAGTTGGGAAGCAAGATGTCGGCCCCATTGAACAGCTCGCGCAGCGCCTGGAAGCCCGGACCGCGACGGAAGAGGGATCGACGCAGGATCGCGGTGAGCCGCGGACCGAGGAGCCGAGCCAGCCACCGGGCACGCCCGTACCGGGCGCGAACGGCCAGCAGCTCGTACGGCGGCCAGTAGATCGGCGAGACGGCGACCGGGCGCCCGGCCTGGCGCGCCCGCGTGAACTGGGCCAGCCCGTCCAGCGAGTCCAGCGCGGCGAAGACGTGGACGAGATCGGCCTCGGCGGGATCGATGTTCGGTCCCGCCACGGTCCGGCAGGCCACCCCGAGCTGTTCGAGCGCCGCCGCCGTCTTCACGAGCTGCGTCGTGTCGCCGCCTGGTTTGGCGAACAGGTCACTTCGACCGCAGAGAAGCGCACGCACTATGATGCTCCGTGTGCACCCCGCCGAGCACGGCGACCCGGTGGCCGTAGCGGGCCTTGACCCTCACTCAGGAGTGGGCAGAATCGTCCGTGATCCCCTGACAGGCCCTCACCCCCTACCCCCTCTCCCAATACTGGGAGAGGGGGTGGAGCGGCGCGTCTCCCCTTCCCCCAGTATTGGGGGAAGGGGCCGGGGGATGAGGGCCGTTCCCGCCGCCGACCACCATTCCTGCCCACTCCTGAGGCCTTGACCCCCTGCCCCTCTCACGTGGGAGAGGGGCAGGGGGTGAGGACCGTGCCGTTATCGAACGAGCGCCTGCCGTCGATGCCGACTGATCAGCGCCCGGCCAGGCCGGTCATGACGATGCCCCGCATGAAGTAGCGCTGGGCGGCGAAGAACAGCACCAGGATCGGCATGATCATCGACGTCGAGGCCGCCATCAGCAGGGCCCACTGGCCGTGCCCATAGTTGCCCATGCTCATCTGGAACATGCGCAGCCCCAGGGCCATGGTGAAGCGGTCCGGGGTGTTGAGGAAGATCAGGGGCATGAGGAACTCGTTCCAGTGGTAGACGACGTTGAAGATGGCGACGGTGGCAAGCACCGGGCCGGAGAGCGGCAGGATGATCCGCCACCAGATCTGGAGCGAGCTGGCGCCGTCTACCCGCGCTGCCTCGTCGAGCTCGTAGGGCAGCGTCATGAAGAACTGGCGGAAGAGGAAGATGTTGAAGGCGCCGCCGCCGAAGAAGGCCGGCACCGTGAGGGGCAGGAAGGTGTTGGTCCAGCCGAGCACCCTGAACATAATGAACGTGGGGATCAGCGTGACGACGTAGGGCAGCATCATCGTGGAGAGGCACAGGCCAAAGAGGGCGCTGCGAAAGCGAAAACGCAGCCGGGCGAAGGCGTACCCGGCCAGCGACGCCGAGAGCAGGACGCCGACGAGGTTCAGGGCCACGATCAGCATGGTGTTGCGGAAAAAGAGGAGGAACGGCTGCGACGTCAGGGCCTTCGGGTAGTTGTCCCAGGACACGACTCGGGGAATGAGCTCCGGGGGGAAGCTCATCTCGGCCCCGGGGAGCTTCAGAGACGTCGAGATCAGCCAGACGGCCGGCATAAGCAGGATGCCCGCGACCAGCGTCACGACCACGTAGAGCAGGGCCTGCGCCGGGACCCGGCTCGCCTGCTGACTCAGAGACCGCTGGTGAACATCGGCCGCTTCCGCCGAGACGGCCAACCTCGTTCCGCTGGTGCTGTCCATAGTCAGTCAACCCGTTTCCCTAGCGTACTCCGCCCTCGTAGTAGACCCACGTCTGGGAGGCTCGGAACTGGAGGGCGGTGAAGACGACGATGATCAGGAACAGGCTCCACGACAGAGCCGAGGCGTAGCCCATTCTGAAGAACTCGAAGCCGTTGCGGTAGATGTACAGGATGGTGAGGAGTGTCGAGTTCGATGGGCCGCCCCCTGTCATGATGTAGGTCTGGGTGAAGCCGCTCTGGAAGGCCCCGATGATGCCGATGACCAGGTTGAAAAAGATGACCGGCGTCACCATCGGCAGGGTGACGTACCGGAACCGCTGCCAGGTGCCGGCCCCGTCAAGGCTGGCGGCCTCGTGCAGGTGAACCGGGATGCCCTGGAGCCCGGCCAGGAAGATGACCATCGTCCCGCCGATGCTCCAGAGGCCCATGAAGATGAGGACCGGCTTGGACTGGGTCGGGTCCTGGAGCCACATCTGCGCCGGAATGTCGAGCAGGCGGAGCAGGCCGTTGGCCAGGCCGAAGGTCGGGTTGAAGATCCAGAGCCAGAGGAGCGCGCTGGCCACGGCCGGCACCTGCGAGGGCAGGTAGTAGGCGACGCGGTAGATCCGGATCCCCCGGAGAGGCTGGTTCATGGCCAGCGCCGCCAGGAGCGCTGCCACCAGGTAAAGCGGCACGGAGAAGAACACGAAGTAGGCGGTGTTGTACAGGGACAGCCGGAACAGGGGGTCGACGACCAGCCGCTCCAGGTTCTTCAGTCCGGCCCAGGCCGGCGGCCGGACGATCTCCCAGTCGAGGAAGGCCATCACCAGCGAGGTGAGCATCGGCCCGGCGGTAAAGACCACGAACCCGATGAGCCAGGGCAGGATGAACAGGAAGCCATCGCGCTCCTCGGCCGCGAGCAGTCGGCTGCGACGCCGAGGCTGGCTGACCGGTGTAGTCTTGCCGACGGGCCGCTGCATTGCGATCACTTCCCCCGCTTCTCGACCAGCATCTTATTGACGCCGCTGGCCATCTCGGGGAGGACCGTCTTGGCATCCCGGACGCCCCGCAGCAGGTCCTCCAGGAGCGGAGTCCGGATCTCGCCGATCTCGAAGGAGTAGGGGTTGTCGTCCGAGGTGGGCCAGGACCATCCCAGCTCGTCGATCGCCGCCTTCATGTTCTTGCCGTACATCGTGACGAACTTCGGATCCTGGGCCACGCTCTTGACGGCCGGTATCGACCGGCCGATGTCCAGGTCGAGGATCCGGTTGCCGGCATCGCTGCTGAGGAACTTGACGAACTCCCAGCCGGCGTCGGGGACCTTGCTGCCCACCCAGAGGCAGTGCTCGTCGCTCCACACCGCGCCGCCGCGGTCGCTGGCCGGGTGCTTCGGGACCAGGGTCATGTCCCACGCCGGCGCCGAGGCTGGCCAGCGGGACAGGACGAGCGGCGCCTCCCAGGAGCCGCCGATCCACATGGCGATCTTGCCGGACTGGTACATCCCGTGGCGCCCGCCGGCGAACGAGGCCAGCTCGGCAGCGCCTGGCGACACCTTCTGCTTGTGGATCAGGCCGAAGGTCCAGTCGATCGCCTCGGTCGCCTCCGGAGAGTCGATCACGGACTTGGACTGCTCGGTGTAGTACTTGTCGCTCCAGAAGTGGGCGCCATTCTGCCGCGTCCGGGTGTCGTACTCCGGCCACCAGTTCACGACGTGGTAGCCCCACTGGGCCTGATTCGGGTCCTTGCTTTCCTTAGTCAGCCCCTTGGCTACCTCCAGGAGCTTGTTCCAGTCCCACGTGTTGTCGGGGTAGGGGACCTTCGCCTGGTCGAAGACCGGTTTGATGTAGTACAGGACGATGTCGTTGAGGTCGCTGGGGACGCCGTACATCTTGCCGAGGTAGCTGGCGCCATAGACCGACGGCTCGAACCACATCCCCTTGTCGATCTTGTCGCGGGTGATGTAGGAGTCGAGGAGCACCCAGACGCCGCGCAGGGCGAAGGCGTGGAACTGGCCGGAGTTCTGCCGAATGACGTCGGCCGCCACACCGCCGGCGATCTGGGTCTGGACCTTGGTGCGAAACTGTTCGGGGATGAGCTCCAGGTTGATCTTGATGTTCGGGTTCGTCTGGTTGAAGGTCTCGATGCACTTCTTGTAGCCGGCGGTGTCGATGTCGGCCCAGTAGGACAGCCGCAGCTCGGTCGGCCCGACTTTGGCCGCGGCCGGCTTGGCTGGGGCGACGGTAGGCTCGGGCGCCTTCGTCGGCGCGGCGGGCGCCGGCGCGGGCGTTGGCGTCGGCGGGGGCTGCGCGCACGCCTGGACCAATGGCAGCGCCGCCAGGCCGGCGACGCCGATCGCGCCATCTCTCAGGAGCTGGCGCCTGGTGATGGGCCTGGGGGTCCGTCTCGGGCTCACGTTCGTCTACCTCCATCTCGGTCCGTGCTCTCGGACGTTCACGAGTCTTCGCCGCCTGCAACGCTCGGCGTCCCTGCCAGCCTGGCCGAGCCGGGCGGCTCCGGCGCGACCTGTTCCGAACGCACCCATCATAGGTGGGCAGGAGAGGCAATTCAAGGGGAGGGCGGTCTTCGGGTGGACTTCAGATGGACTTCAGGCGGACGTGCGATGACAGGGCGTTGGATTCCTGACCGGCTGTGAGAGAATAGGCAGGGGGAGTGACCTGACGCCGATGCCTCTTCCCGCGCCGGGCAGGGGAGAGATACCTCAGCTCCCCTTCTGGACGCGGAGAGGGACAGAGGTCCTGGCACGCCCTCTCGGTAAGGAGCGAACGATGCGACTCGGGGATGCGGCCAAGTCGGCTGCCGACTACTACTCCCAGCCCGACCTTCAGGAGTTGCGGGACCAGGCCCTCCGCCTGACCGTCGTCGGCGTTGGCGCCGTGACGGTGCTCGGGATGCTTGCCATGGCTGGCGCTCCGAGCGCCTTCGACGATTCCTGGATCGCGCCATCCATGAACCTCGCCGCCGTCGTGCTCCTCGTCGGAGTGACTCTCCTCGCCAGTTCGAGGAGCACGACCGCCGGCTCGGTCGTCCTCACGACGGGTATCTTTCTGCTCATCACCCTGGCGCTGGGGACCTATCCGGCGGACCTCGCCGCCCCCTGGTACGTGGCCGCCGTGATCGCGGCCACGTTTCTCCTCGGCGCCTGGGCTGGCGCCCTCGCGTCAGTCGGCGCCATCGGCCTGGTGGCCCTCGCCGCCTCCCGGCCGGATGGCTTCAGCGACCCGCGGGCCCAGATCGCCGTCGTCTTCCTGATCATCACCTGTGCGCTCCTGTCGAACCTCGCCACCCGCCCGGCGAACACTGCGCTGGCCTGGGCGTGGCAGAGCTACGTCCAGGCCAGCGAGAAGACCGAGCTCCTGCGGTACCACCAGGGGGATCTCAACCGTACGCTCAAGAGCCTGACTGACGCCTACTACCGCCTGGAGGTGGCCAGCCAGGAGCTGGCCCGGGCCCGGCAGGCGGCCGAGGAGGCTCGGCGACTGAAGGCCGAGTTCGCCGCCAACATCAGTCACGAGCTCCGGACCCCGCTCAATCTCATCATCGGCTTCAGCGAGATGATGGTCAAGGCGCCCCACACCTACGGCGACGAGGCCCTGCCGGCGGCCTACCGGGCGGACGTCGAGGCCATCTACCGGAACGCCCGGCACCTCTCCAGCCTGATCGACGACGTGCTTGACCTCAGCCAGGTCGACGCCGGGGAGATGGGGTTGCGGAAGGAGCAGACCGGCCTGACCGAGGTCGCCCGGGAGGCAGCCGGGGCGGTCGCCGCCCTCTTCAGCTCCAGGGGCCTTTCGCTCCGCGTGGAGGTGCCTGGTGAGCTCCCCGGGCTCTTGATCGACCGGACCCGGATCCGCCAGGTCTTCATCAACCTGCTCAACAACGCCGCCAAGTTCACGAGCCGGGGTGGAGTGACCGTGACCGCTCGGCAGCAGGACCACGACGTCGTCGTGGCCGTCACCGACACGGGCATCGGGATGGCGCCGAAGGAGATCCCCCTCGTGTTCGAGGAGTTCCGCCAACTCGATGGCTCCCTCCGGCGGGAGCAGCCGGGCAGCGGGCTGGGCCTGGCCATCTCCAAGCGGTTCGTCGAGTTGCACGGCGGCTCGATCTGGGCGGAGAGCCTCCCCGGGCAGGGCAGCACGTTCTCCTTCGCGCTGCCCATCAACCAGAACGTCGTCAGCGCGCCCGTCCGCCGGGACTGGGAGACCTGGGTGAGGCTGCCACCCGAGCGGGAAGCGCCGGCCGAGCTCACCGCCATCGTCGTGCTCGACGAGGACCCTGGCCGGGCGCGGCTGCTCCAGCGCCGACTCGACGGGTACGAAGTGCTGGCCGCCGCCAGTGACCAGGAAGCCGAGCGTCTGGCCCTACGCACCCGCGCGCAGGCGATCGTGGCCTTCGCCGACCCCGACGGCGACGCCCAGAAGCGGATCCGCCGACTCCGGCAGGTGCCGGCGGGGATCGCGCTGGTGGTCTGCTCGCTCCCGGGCGCGCCGGACAGCAGCGCGCAACTCGGCGTCGTCGACTACCTGGTCAAGCCGGTCGCCCAGGAGCGACTGGTCGCCGCATTGAGGCGGCTGGGGAGTCAGGTCCGGACGATCCTCGTCGTCGACGACGACCCGGACATGGTGAGGCTGCTGTCACGGATGATTCGAGCGACCTCGCGGCGCTACCGCGTCCTCCGGGCGGGCGACGGCGCCGAGGCGCTCGACATGCTCCGCGAGCGGGGCCCGCACGCGGTGCTCCTCGATCTGGCGCTCCCGGGGCTCGACGGTTACTCGCTCCTGGAGGAGATGAAGCGGGCGCCAGACCTGCGGGGCATCCCGGTCGTCGTCGTGACGGCCAAGGGTTACGAGTCGAGCCCCACCTGCCCCTCGGCGATCACCATCATGCGGGAGGGTGGGCTGCCCCTAACCGATCTCGTTCGGTGCCTCAAGGCCGGGCTGAGCGTGATGGCCCCGGCTGGCCGCAATGCCGGCCGAGAGCCCCAACCAGCTCCGCCTGGCTGACCGGTTTCGAGAGGCAGTCGACCGCGCCGAGGGTGAGGGCGAGTTCGCGCTCCTTGAGGACCGAGCAAACCACGACCGGGACATCCCGGGTAGCCGGGTGGTTCTTCAGCGCCTGGAGCGTCTCCCAGCCGTCCAACGAGGGCATCATGACATCAAGGACGATGGCGTCGAGAGAGGCCGACCGGGCGATCTGGAGCGCCTCGGCGCCGCTCGCGGCCTCGATCATTTCGTAGGCCCCGCCGGCCAGGTACCGCCGGAAGAGGCTGAGTGTATCGGGGTTATCGTCGACGACCAGGACCTTGAGACGCTGGCCAATCGGCAGACTCAGGCTGATCTGGAGCCGTGCTGCGTCCGCGTGGAGACGCATAGTCCCGCCTGCCATCTGGATGAACCGCGAGCTAACCTGAAGGCGATCATCCCCGTTGTCGTCGGTTGGCGGGCCCGGCTGCCCACCCTGCGGATGCTGGACCAGGCACTCCAGATCGATGAACTCCTGCCTGGCCAGCGCGGCCAGGGCGACCTGGCAGCCCTGGCCCCAGTCCATCGCCGACAGCAGGATGCCGAGCAGTGCCTGGCGCAGAGCTGTCCGGCTC